>NZ_QTVH01000050.1:0-438 GCF_003435975.1 Clostridium sp. AF36-4
GGATATGGAAGAACTAAACAGGCAATGTGTAAATTACATACCATTTCATTTTTTATCAATAGAAGATGTGGAGACATTTGTTTTGAATATTATTATAACCGTGCCATTTGGCTTTTTGGTTCCGATTCTTTATAAATGTGATTGGCGTAAAATAATAGTTTCTGGGATTTTATTTGGCGCTATCACGGAGATTATACAGGCAGGGGTGGAAGCTTTTGTCGGAGTTAATATGCATAGGATTGATATGAATGATGTGATTGCCAATTTTTCTGGTGTTGTAATTGGATATGCCGGTTATTGTTTGCTGCGGATTCTATTAGAAAAGATATTTCAAAATGGGAACGTGAAAATTGAATGTGAAAAATATTTGTCAGATTTTTGCTTTTTGGAACGTTATTATTAATAGGAGCAATTATTAATAAAGTTAGGAGGAGGTGA
>NZ_QTVH01000050.1:448-5371 GCF_003435975.1 Clostridium sp. AF36-4
TTATTATTAATAGGAGCAATTATTAATAAAGTTAGGAGGAGGTGAAAGAATGTATTCTATGAAGATTTACAGAGAAATGATTGAAAAAGCGTTCTTTTCTTAATTTTACACACTACATAAGAAAAGAACGCAAAAAAATAACTACAAGTTTATATTAACATAGAGAAGGAGATTTTTAAACATGAAAAAACAATTAATTAAATTTACGGTTACCCTTAGTTTGATGATGTCATTTATTGGAGCAACGGTATTTGCTGCATTGCCAAATATGTATGGAAAAAATTATTCTCAATCGAAAAACGGAAAAATTTGCAGCATTACAGCTTCTGGGGATAAGGATTTTGCTAAGACGAGAATAAAAAATACAACAAATGGTACCAGATATTATTCTGCTTATGTAAACCGACGTCATTCAAAGGATAATGCAGTAATTGAATCTGATTGTAAAGAGCAGTTAGTTAAAAGTGGTAAATCAATAGAAGTATCAGTGGCTAGATATCGAAGTACTGCTGGCAGAGAACATTATCATAAAGCAATTTCTTGGAATTGTACTATGAAACCAAGTGGTGCAGGATATACAAATTTTAAGGCAGATGAATGGTCTTATACTGTTACGCAGGAAAAATAATTAGTTATTAATTACCGAACAATTCGAGTTTTGAATTGTTCGGTAATAAAAGGGAGGCATCATAAATGACAAAATCAAAAGTATTTATCTTGGCAGTAATTGTATTTTTTATTATTATGGGTGGTTTATATTTTTTACTGCCGAAGGAAGAAAAGCAGGGGGATGTTATTTCACCAACGGCCAGCCGTGTACAGGAATCGCCGAATCCGGATGATGAAACATCTGGTATTGTGAAGACGAGTAAGCAGGAAACATGGAACGTTATAAATGTTAATAAAAAGAATATTTTGGATATTAATACCTTTAACGACTTTGGGAAGAGAAGTGATTTAGTGATTCCGGCTAAATATGATGGAAAGAAAATTAATAGATTTGATATTAGTTTTTATAATGATGATGTAACAACGCTAAAAAATGTAACCATTGAGAATGGAATTGAAACTATCGGAGGTGGTTTTGCACAGTGTTCAAAACTGGAGAAAGTTGTCATTCCTTCCAGTGTAACAAAGATAGAAAAAGGTGAATTTCGTTATTCGAAAGATACGGTAACATTGTATGTTAAAAAAGGTTCTTATGCGGAAAAATATGCGAAAAAAAATAAACTTAGGTATAAATACAGCAAATAAAAGGGAGGGATAAGAAATGGTATTACAAAATTGGATTTCTTTTCTGAAGAAGCAAAAAGGGTTGTTTGCCATATTGATGGTGTCGCAGATTGTGTCATTGGTTTGCATTCTTTTTGTGTTTGGTGTTTTTCAAAATAATTTGTATGAATTATCAGCAAATGTAGATACGAAATTTTTGAATGCATCCTTTAGAAAAAGCACTGTTACAAGAGAACAGTTGACAAAGGTGATAAAAACGCTGACAGATGACTATGATTTTTCCATTGATTACATATATATTGATGCGTCTGTTAAGGGAAGTGATATAAGTTATCAGGACAGAGTTCAGTACAAAGATGGTGTTTTCTCTTATAGTGACCGCGTATTGGAAAATGTAAAGGGTTCCCTTGATGGTGAAATGGCACAGCCGGTTCATTACAAAAAGGTTGAAAAAGTCGTAGTTATCAGTCCCAATATAAAAAAAGATATCGGGCAGACTATCACTTTGGATGGAGAAAATTATCAGATAATTGGAATCAATAATGTAAATGGGGATGGCGAGATGGAAATGCCATATCTTTCATTTCCGAAAAAGGCTCATTATGATACTTTTTCTGTTGAATTAACAATGCTTCCTACACGCTCTCAGTACGACGATTTTTGTCAGGAGCTAAAAGCAATTGGGGGCGAATGTGATGATTTTTATATTCAGAATAATGCCGACCGGAAAAAAGAGTATTCTATGATTGGAATCAGTGTACTTTTGGCTCTGTTAGCAGGTGGAAATATGTATATGATTTATCGTTATATTTTCCGAAAAAGAAGAATACAGTTAGCCGTGTATTCTTTGTGTGGATGTAGTAAAAGAACCGCTAGGAGAATGTTTTTTGCGGAAATTCTTCTAAATATGGTAATTGTCCTTGTTGTGGGAGTTTTAACTTTCCGTTTTTTTGTGTACCCACTGGCAAAGAATTGGTTTGCTTATCTGTTTATGATTTATGGCATTAGAGAATATGTTATGATTTGTGCTATTTTCATTTTTGTGGTGCTTTTGATTGGTTACCTTCTTTCGGGAAAGATGTCAAAACAAACGGTAGTACAAATGCGAAAGGGGGAGAAGTGATGGTTTCACTGGCTATAAGTGCTTACATTCGGCATACAAAAAGAAATTGTTTTATTATTTTGCAATTGACCGTTTTATTTATTGTGTTATTGGTGACAGTAACAACTATTTGTGAGGAATATCGCTGGTATCGTCCGGTGGCAGACTGGAACGGGAAAAAGGGATTTGTCGTAGAGGCTTCCGGATGTCATGGTGATACAAAAGATTCGCTTACAAAAGGTATGGATAAAGTGGATTCGGTTATGAGTTTTGGTTATGGAAACGTTGTCTCTTCAAAAAATGAAGGATATTCTAATTTTTTGGCGTATCCGGATTCTTTGATTAATGATTTTAAGCCGGAATTGGAAAGCGGGGACTGGCTTGATAAAAAAGAATCAAGTGATGACGAAATTGAAATTGTTGTTTCTAAAAATCCGTACGGATGGAAAACGGGCAGCCATATTAACCTTGGCTACTACGACGAAAATGGGGAAATACATTCCTTCAAGGCAATGGTTTGCGGAGTATTAAAGGAAGGTATTTCAGTGATTGGCTCCAATATCGGTTCGAGCCAGTTGTATCGGACGGATTACCGGGATTTGTATTCAACGTACAGTTATCAGCAGTCCGAATATGCGTTGGTTTTGATGAGGGAGAATCAGGCAATTAAAAATCATATTCCGATGACATACAATCAAAAATATATTATTGCCGTGCAGGATGATACTACGGAAAAAGAACTTTTGCAAATTGAAAACACACTGCGGAAAAATATAGCAGGATATGGTGCAAGTGATGTTTGCGTGCTATCTCCGCTGGAGCGGTTTATGAAGAATAGCAACCATGAATTTCAGCAAACCGTTATGATGTATCTGCCGGTTTTTATTTGTGTTTTGTGCATCACGATAATCAGCGTAATAAATGTTTGTACCTTGAACTTATCGGAGGATATGAGGGAGAATGCGGTATTCTCAGTTTTGGGACTTCCGTGGGGAAAAAACAGCTTATTTTCGCTAATTCAGATTATTATAACCAATGTTATCTCATTAATGTTTGTCATGATGTTTTTGATATTGGCAGAAAGGACAAAAATAAGTGAATATGTTTATATTCAGTTAGATTTTTGGTCGACGGTGTTATTGATTTTAGTTGTTGTCTGTGTATGCTTAGTATATTACTTTGTAGCATCACGAATGTTAAAGAAAAAAAATCCTGTTGAGTTATTAAAGTCGGATTTATAAAGTGGAGGGTAATGTTATGATTGAAATAAAAAATTTAGTAAAGATATACAACAAAGGAAAGACAAATGAATTTTGTGCCTTGAAAGGAATTGACCTTTCAATTGAAGAAGGAGAAATGGTGGCTATTATCGGAAAGTCCGGTGCCGGAAAATCCACGTTACTGCATATTTTGGCGGCAATTGATTCTTACGATAAGGGAAGTTATCTTGTAGATGGGGTGTCGGTAGGAGATTTGAAGGAAAAAGACCGTGCCAGATTTCGCAATCAAAAAATTGGTATTGTCATGCAGGACTATGCTTTGATTGATGAATACACCATCGAGGAAAATGTTCAGATTCCTTTGATTTTTGGAAAAGTAAAAGGAAATGATGTACGAAGGGAAAAAATTATGACTGCATTGGAAAACGTCGGTCTTGCAGAGTTGGCGAAAAAGCCTGTTCGTCAGCTTTCCGGCGGTCAAAAGCAGCGTGTGGCGATTGCACGTGCCCTTGTAAATAATCCGACGTTTTTACTTGCAGATGAACCGACCGGTGCGCTGGATTCTAAAACATCCGGGGAAATCATGGACGTGTTTGAAAAGTTGAATCAAGGCGGGAAAACTGTTATTATTGTAACACACGATATGGAAGTCGCCGCACGGTGCGGGCGTGTAATTGAAATTAGTGATGGGGAGATTGTATAAAGAACAATAAGAGGAGGAAGTAAACCCCTCACCGGAAGTCGGCATGAGAGTTCAGTATGACAACTGGGGAGAGAAAGAAGCAATATATGTTTTGAGAGATGGGGAGTATAAAGAAGTTGAGATGCTGATGACACAGGTGTCATCAAGGTTGCAATTCTCTGAAACTTTTGCATATAATCCCCTCCCTCGGGGTAAAAGAAAACCGGTTGGCACATATACATATGGAAAAGTCGTACCAGAAACAACAAAAAAAGCAGGATACAAAAAAAATAAAATTGTCATAAAGAAAAATACAGTTACTGGAACAGGAGATTTTACTGTGTATACGGGTGGTAAAACTGAAGAGGGTAAAACACTCAAGAAAGGAGATTGTGCAACAAAAGGAGAAATAGACAATCCCAACACTGGTAAAAAAATAAAAGTTACCAATAAAATGAATGGAACAACTGCGACATTTTATAAAAGGGATAATGGAAAACTGTATAATGCAGTAATTGATATATGGAAAACGGGAGTGGAAAAACTAGGAGTCAAATCGAAAAAGTATGATGATATAAAAAAAGCAGCTAAATACACCTATACATATTAAGAGAAAGGATATCCATGAAAAAAATGAAAAAAATTAAAATAATTTCAATGATATTAATTTTATGTATGTTATGTTC
>NZ_QTVH01000051.1:0-4653 GCF_003435975.1 Clostridium sp. AF36-4
CATATATGGATATCCCGACTTTGTATCTTTATCAGCTTCTACCCAAAATGAACTCTTCCATTTAGATTTTTCCAGGGAGTTCTGCTTCGATGACGAGTCAAAGTGTCTTTGCTTCTCTGTAGTACTATCCTGATGCAGACCACACGAAACAAAAAATAAACATATCACAAATAAACCAAAGAATTTCAAAAATCTCATTTCTAATTTTCCCCCTCATATAATCAAGTTTCGATCTGGGCTATTACCTAATAAATCAAGCTCTGTTACTTTTGTTCCGGCATGATCTTCAATTAGAATATGTTCCATTTTTACATCAATTTTACCAGTATATTTTTCGTTTGACATTATTGGCATTTGTTCATAACCAAAATAGCATCCTTTCATCCTCTCTCTTGGAATAGAAATCAATATCCAATATATCAATCCTATAAATAACATAATTACAAATAAAATACAGCAACTAATTATTAATTTCCCCTTTTTTCTCACTATATCTCCTTTCATAAATGTTTAAATACAATTTCTTCATCGTACACCATTAGGTATATCTTTTCTTCTGTAATATTCCTTAGTATATTTTACAAAACCAACGTATTAATAATGCAGTATCTCGTCATATGTATTAATTGTGCATACTCACATTATGTGTTGTATTTTCCATGCTTTTGTTGTCACATCCACATAGCAAATCTTTTTCCAGCTCATCTTCTTCCTCTATCAATTATACTTGAAACTTTTTTTTGCCCGCTTCGAAACATATCTTTTATCCCAAAGCTCAACAGTGTTTTTTCCAGCTGCTGTCCAGGAACAACTATACGCAACAAGTCCAATATTCTTTTTAAACGAAACAGTATATATGCTAAGTACATCTGAAAAATCTTTCTTTACAGTCCATGTATTATACTGTCTAACATCTTTCTTTTTCCCATAAATCAACATTCGCTCATGTTCACCAGATTCTTCCTCCGATAAAACATCTTTCATTTCATCCTTCTGGCAAATAATATGAGTGTATTCTTCTGGTATTCGCCCCTCCTCACAAAAAGTTTTCATTTCATTATCCGGCATATGCGGCATACAATACCAGTATATCCTATCTTGCTTGACCAAAAAATAGTACATATCTAAGCATTCCTTCGGCATATGGTATCGTCCATCGCTATCATAAGAATCATACTCCACCCGCTGAAAAAAAATGTGCCATACTTCTCCCCTTTTGCCTTTTCTTTCTCTATTGACAAACATCGTTGTTTCTTTTTCCAATAAATCTGAAAAATAGAACCGCCCGGAAACTTTTATTTGACAATTTTCTGTATATGGAAAATATTCATTATGTATTTCGCTTGTTTCTGTTGGTTTCTTTTTAGCATCTTTGGTTTCAACTTTCCCACAACCTGATACTGCTGCTATCACAAATATAGAAACACACATTTTCAAACACACACGTTTCATTCTTAAACTCCTCTTCTTTCAATAACTACTTCTCCCCGCTATCTGCGCTACTTTTTACTATACCTATTTCACCAAAAGTTTCAACAAAAGCGACAATTTTTGCAGAATGAGGGGCCACTTTTGTTATATTTCTTCATCAGTAGAGATTAGCAACACCGTTTCAAATGTTTTATCCTCTGCCGTACACATCAAACATCCACCATATTTTTCTGCAATCCGCCTCACGGAATGAAGTCCGATTCCATGCATGCCATCATCTTTTTTTGTAGTAGCAAAGTCTCCATCCTGCGTATGTTTTATATTTTCAAATGGGTTTGTGATTTTTATTACGCAGAAACCGCCTACTTCCTTCATATAAACGTAACTCTTAATATACTTTTCCCCTTGCGTCTCCGCAGCCGCACGAATCGCATTATCCAAAAGATTGCCAAGCATGGAAATCAAATCCATTGGTGCCACATGTTGTAATAGGACTCCGGGTTCTACATAAAAGTCTGTGTGAATCCCTTGCTTCCTTGCTTCCCGTCTTTTTTCATTTAACAATGAATTTAATACCGGATTGTCGCAGTACACCATCCTGGAATCCTTTTCCATTTCTTCACCAATACTATCTGTCAATTCTAAAATCGCTTTCGTATTTCCATCCTTTGCAAAGACATAAATCATTTTTATCTGATTCGTAATATTATGAATCAGTTCCTTTTGTTTCTTGTCAATTTCCGATATCTGCATATAATATTCCAAGTCTTTTTTCTGCTTTATAATTACGATATTTTGTTCCATCGTTTCATATAAGCGCTCCGAATACCGTTCAAATGCATAAAAACTCATTACATTCCCCAAAAACAAGACCGCAAAACTGCACCCAAGGAATGCACTCGCATACCCTGCCATATGATGAACTGCTCCCGAATAGAATACAATTATCATAACAAATAAGCTTGCAGCCGGAATCATCATATACATAATAAATATTTTGGAATCTTGTATTCTCTTTCGTTTGCCTATTGCTTGATTCGTAATCAGAACCAGTATATAGGTGAGAAATTTAATGACAAGCATCAAAATCATAATCAATGTGGAATTTTTGTAATCCGATGCATCCGGATGTACCAAAAGCATAAATAAAAACTCACATCCACACAAAACGCAAAACATCGTAGCAAAGCATAACAAACGATAGCATACTTTTCCCTGAAATTCTAAAACCGTATACAAGAAAAATAATGCAGGCGTAATTAAAATATTAACATCCCCATTCCCCAAAAGGTTGCATATGGTTAATAGAATAACGATGCCGATTTGACAGCTCTTTTCTTTTAATACTGAATCAGCAAAGAACTTTCTCTTGCTAAAATAATTTTGAAAAAACAAATGGAACAAATACACATCGATGATGCAGCTTATTACAACACTTAATACCTTCACTTTATCCTCCGTTTTTATTTATATTTTTCACTCATTACCGCAGCCAGTGCCCGTCTGAACTCTGGCATTCTGGAACGTGAAACATTCAATTCTTCTCCGTTTGATAGTTTTATCACACCCTCTGATTTTAATTTAACGACATGATTTAAGTTTACAATATAACTATTATGGGCATATTCAAAACCGTATCCCTTCAAATCCGTATACAGCTCTGCCAACTTCTTTTTTGTCGTAATCCTATCCTCAAATGAGTAGTCTTTATAATTCTCCTGCACATGGATTTCGCTTCCGCGCTTATAATTATCTATGTATAAAATATCATCTGGATACACCTTCACTATATTCATGTGATTTTTCCCCATTACATAGGTTCTTTTTTTCATTTGCTTCATTTTCTCTACTACTGCGGTCAACTCCAATAACATTTTGTCATCTCCATAATTTTTCCGCAAATATCGAAAAGGTGTGGTTTTAAATGATTCATCCGTAGGCTTTGATACACCAGAACAAAATACTAATAAAGAATCCGGAAATAATTTTCTGAACTGCTTTGCTGTGGCATGTCCGTCCATTCCACTCATCTGCATATCAAGAATGATCAAGTCACAAGATGTCATTCTCTCTACTGTAAGAAGACACTCTTCCCCCGACGTAACTTCATAAAAGATAACTTGACGCTCACTCAAGTCGCATCGCAAAAGCATTTCTTTCATATAGGAAATAAAATTTTTATCATCATCACAAATAACAATCTTATACATAACGTCCTCCCCTATTTTTTTGTTCAGTATAGCATATGTGTCTATCTTTGTCAATTTTTGTAATGTACCTTTTCCACCTTAACGTACTGGTAATAATATGACCCAGCCGGAATTGCTAACCGAACATTTATATCTCCATCTTCTAAGTAAAACTGATCTTCTTGCTCAAAAATCTGTTCTTTTATTCGTTCATCCGAAAGCTTACCAAATGCTTCTTGAAATTCTTTCCCGCATTGCTGAAAAACTGCTTTTTTACATTTTGTCATAAACTCATCGGACTCAATAATTACATCTTTCAGCAATAATTCTCTGTTTTTTCCCCAGTCATAGTTCACAGAAAAAGATACATTTATAGGATGTAATGCCCCTTTTGCATAATAATCTCCAGTAAATAGAACAGATAAAATTTTATCCGTTTGTGTTTTGACATCATAATTTAATGTGATAGCAACTTCTTGTTTCAAATCAATTTCTCCCATCAGTTTTTTAATATGCGATAGAATGATTTTATTACAAGACTCTGTTTTTTCGCCCTCTAACTTTGGATAATGAATATTCCACCATTTACTCTTTTGTTTTTGGGACGTGTATACCCTATCTTCAATGCTAAATATCCTATCTTTATTTGTCTGAGTTCCTTGTGTACTATTGGAAATTTGTTTCATATCATTTTCATTTACTCTGCCACACGACGTAATGCATGCACAAAGAAATAATAATAAATAAATTTTTTTCATGCCTATTTCCCCTTTCTGCGAAAGAATCCAATGCATTATAAAACATGTTGGCTGGCTTTCACTTTTCCGCTCTTGTTTTTCTCTTTTTCTTTTTTTCGATACAATTCTCTCCTAAAATAAAAATGTCTCCCCATGGGACACATCACATATGTGAGAGGTGCAGGGAGTCCTATTGTTATTATCTTATGCTATTTTCTAGAAAAAAACAACTATTTATTTCATGATGGGGTAAATTTACTGTCGGAAAGTATTAGACAGACTACACCTGTGACCTG
>NZ_QTVH01000052.1:0-4138 GCF_003435975.1 Clostridium sp. AF36-4
GAAAAGAAGGGGAAACCGACTGGCAGACCCAGAAAACAAAAGCCGTCTATGACAGTAAGGGACAGGTTACAAAAGAATACAGTCCGCGCGGCGTCAAAGAGAACGTGGCGGCAGCATATACGTATGACCTTTTGGGACGTAAGATCAAAGAAGAACTTCCGCAGAACAAGACAGACGGAAGTGCCGGTTACCAGACCGTGGTAAACGAATATGATAAATCCGGCAACCTCGTGGAAACAGAAGAGCAAATCGAGGGTGACAAGAACAAAGAAATCGAGTATACTTATGATAAACAGGGAAATCTCGTTCAGGTGAAAAGCAGTCTGGAAAATGAAAAAGCACAGTATGTCCAGTATGTTTATGACGAGCAGGGCAACAAGGTGCGCCGGTTTACCGGTATGACCGGTCCTTTGACAGTAACGGTAGCGGCAGTTGAAAATGCCAAAGACGATGCCGGTAAGGATACCTTTACCTATGGCGGTAAAACGTATGCCGTTTTGGTAACCGGGAAAAAGAAATCCGATACCATCCGGGAAACAAAGTATGTGTATGACACGAAAAACCGTCTGGTTTCTTATACCGACCCGGAAGGAAGAACGGAAACGTATACTTACGACTGCAACAGCAACCTGACGAAAACCGTAGATAAAAACGGAAATACTTTGAAGAACACATATGATAATAAAAACCGGCTGACCGAGAGGACAGCGAAGGAGAAAAAGACCGGAAAAGAAACCGTACATACTTACCGCTACAACGCCTATGGAGATGTGGCAGTACAGGATGATACACAGTTTGTGTATGGCGATGTGTCCGGTCAGGTCACAAAAGAAACGACCAAACTGACAAAAAATAAGGATGTCGTAAAGAATTATACCTATGACAGTAAGGGGAACAAATCCACTTTTTCCGTAAAAGCAGGAGAGGATACCAAACTTTCACTGTCGTATGAGTATGATGGCAGTTCCCGACTGATTTCCGTCAAAGACAGCGAAGGAAATCAGGCTGTTTCTTATGCCTATGATACGGAGGGAAGCCTTAGCGAAAGACAGGCGGCAAACGGACTGAAAACCACGTATGGCTATGATTACCAGAACCGTTTAACCTCTATGACAAACGAGACAGGTAAAGGTGTGGTTTCCAAGTACAGCAGTACCTATCTCAAAAACGGACAGAAAGCAGAAGAAGTTTCTACCGTTATGGATAAGAAGGGAAAGAACACGAAAAAAACGGCAGCCTACACCTATGATATGCTTGGCCGTATTACCAGAGAAACAAAAACAGGAAGGGAAGATATTTCCTATACCTATGACGCCAACAATAACCGGAAACAGATGACAATCGGAAACAAGACAACCGCTTATCAGTACAACAAAAACGACGAACTGCTCCGCACGGATACGCTGCATACCGACACGGAGAAGAACGATGTGGTGATTTACAAAAATGATAAGAACGGAAACCAGCTTGCTACCGTGAACCGCTCTGAAATTCCGGCAGAAGCAAAGGATACGTCTTACATCGATGTCGATGTGACGCTGGGAGACAATCAATTGAACGATAATGTAGTAAACCATTATAATGCTTTGAATCAGCTGACCGAGACGCTTACGAAAAACTACAAAGTAAGCTTTACTTATGATGCCGAAGGACTTCGTACCGGAAAGACGGTAAACGGAGAAAAAACAATTTATGTCTGGGACGGAGAGCAGGTGGTAATGGAACTGTCAAAGGGAGGAGCTGTACAGAAACGTTACATCCGTGGAAATGATTTAGTGTATGCCGATAAAGGAGAGAATACGGAGAAAACGTATTATGTCACAGATATGCACGGCAATGTAGTGCAGCTTTTGGATGAATCCGGAAATGTCACAAAGACATATGAGTATGATTCCTTTGGAAACGAAGTAAAACCGGAGAAAAAGGATGAGAACCCGTACCGTTATTGTGGGGAATACTACGATAAAGAGACGGAGGAAGTCTATCTGCGGGCAAGATACTATGAACCAAGTGTAGGAAGATTTATCACAAGAGATACTTATACCGGGGAAAGTAATGAGCCGCTGAGTCTGCATTTGTATACCTATTGTGCGAATGACGGGGTGAATATGGTGGACCCGAGTGGACATATGTATGGGTATTCCTATAAAGACAGTAATGGGCAAATTCATACCGAAGGATTTGAATGGATAAGCCGGAGAAAAGGAAAAGTCTTTAAGACTGAAGTTAAGGAGTTGCGTATATGCACAGATGGTAAAGTTACAAATCAAATGAAAAAGAACAAGTATTATGGCGATAGTACTCATGGAAAGAGAAATACGACATCATGTTTTGGAAAATACGTAAGTGCTGACGAAATTCCTTATATTGTAGTACCACCAAGTGAGTCAAGATATAAGTATTCTTTGGGCGTTATAATAGATACAAACAATGGAAATTATTTATATTGTGTTGTTGCGGAGATTGGTCCGGAAGCTAATGGAATGGGTGAAGTATCTATTTATGTAGGGTGGAAAATGAAAGGTTTGAGTATTCCGACAGGTAACACTCAATTGAACGTAAACTATATGATGGGAGATAATAGCCAAGAAGCGACTAAGAAATGGAAGATTATATTATTTGAAAAATCTTCACCAAAGCCTATGAAAAATAAAAAGAAATACGGCTGGAAATATAAGGGAAAGGCAAGTAAATTTAGAAAGCAAATAAAAAAGATAGGTTCAAAATGTTATAAAGGAACCGGTAAATGTCTTAATTGATTTTTGGGAGAGGAGCAGTAAAACATGAGAAAAAATGTACTTATAGTTATTTTTGCAATGTTTTTTATGGTGGGATGTGGCAGTATAAACAATGTTGAGGTGAAAAAAAGTAGTCCTGTGGAAATAAGCAAGGCAGTAACTTCCCTGAAAACGTATGACTGGAATCATGCGAGAATTAAAAATAAAGTGCCTGTTCGGTATTTTGGAAACGCTCCTATTGTTGTTCAAAACGAAAAGTATATTTTTTATCCCAAGGAAGGAAATAAGGTGGTTCGTGTAGATAAGAGGAAAAAAGATGAAAAAATCATATATGAATTTCCTCTTTCTAAGGAGAAAGGAGTTGGAGTACATTTAACATTAGGAGAAAACATTATTTTTTTTGAACATGAAGGGAATATTGTTTCTTCTGATTACAATGGTGACAATGTTGTTGAAATTATATCAAACAGTAAAATGAAAAAAAGGCTTTCAAAAGAAATTGAAGATTTAGAAGATTTTTGTGAGATATATGCGATCCATTATTACAAAAAAAATCTGTATTTTATCTCAAGATTTAATATTTATGAATATGATATGAAAACAGAGAAAATTACACGATTGGCAGACGATGTATACGAGGCTTGTTTTTGTGGAAATATGCTGTATTGTGCATATTATTCGTGGACTGCTCTTTGTGAAGTGAATCTTTCTACGCACAAGAAAAAAAGAATTCGAGGGAAAGAAACGAATATAAAGGAAGTGAAAAATACAGGTGCGGTCAAATATTATCGTGGGTTAATGGAGGTTGACAATCAGTTTTATTATGTACGAAGACAAAATGCAGCCAGACCGGCTATTTATCAATATTGTAAAAATGGTAAGGATAAGAAAATATATGAATATGAAGTATCGCCGGGTATGGATTTTGATGAAATCCCTGTTTGTGATTCGAGTAAAATAGCGTGTGCTTATACGGATCGTGAAGATGGTGAGCATAAAGCAATGATATACGATATAAAAGCGCGTACATTAAAAAAAACCGATTTGTCAGGGGAGCGTTTTAATTATGATTTTATTATTGAAAATCTAGTGTTTTATTGGAAAGGGGATTCAGACTATATATCATGTTTTAGTTATGAATGATCAGAGTTAAGGTGATGATTTATGAAAAAGAAGGAAATTGCAAAGTATGACTATTTTGATATTGTTTTAGGTAGAAAAATTTTGGGGATAGTGAAAATGGCAGATAAAAAGCAGAAATCCGATACCATCCGGGAAACAAAGTATGTGTATGACACGAAAAACCGTTTGATTTCTTATACTGACCCGGAAGGAAGAACGGAAACATATACTTACGACTGCAACAGCAACCTGACGAAAACCGTAGATAAAAACGGAAA
>NZ_QTVH01000053.1:0-3912 GCF_003435975.1 Clostridium sp. AF36-4
GGAAAGGTCGGTACGGGAAAGCATGAGCCGCCCGCTTGCCGTGTCAACACCGTCCGGGTTCTCTGCCTCTAACGGGGAACCGGCAAGATAGTTCTCATAGACGCCACGAAAAGTATCTCCATAGGCTGCCTCCACTGCTGTCTGATATGTTTCTCCGGCAGCTTTACTGATGGTGCTGCAGGAGAAAACTGCCATACCGCACAAAACTGCTGTTGTAATTCCGTGAATCACTGCTCTTAAGTCTCTCATAAATTTAAACTCCTCTTCTTCCTGTTATGTCTTTTTTATTTCGGAACCTCGGCCGTTTCTGCCGCCTGCAGTTCCTCTTTCTTTACCACATCGGACCACTTCCGATTGTCCGAGGCTTTTCCTTTTGCCCGAATCATTACTAATCGATATCGACGCATATAAGCACGTCGTGGTCACAAGAAAGCCATCATTACTATCTATCGTATGTTTCTGACCGCTATCAGGCACACACTTACCGATTTAGATTCTGATAATCGTAACATCCCTACTTGAATGACTTAGAAATAATTTGTATTTTCCCAATAGTTTTTTTGATACTATTTACCTTTTAATTCCGTCCATTCCACTTTATCATTTATATTTTTCCAATTTATTTTATCTGAACCAATAGACAAAAACGGGCTTGTTAGTTTCTCCCATTTTCGCTTTGATAACTTAATATAGTCCTCACCATTGGAAAATAAACAAATATTTCTTTGATTCTTAGCAAAGGCACAAGAAAAAACTTCCTCTCCTTTATTATCTAGAACAATATATTCATAATATGTTTCACTTGATTCTGTTTTTCCAAGTATAGCTTTATTATTAAGGGGTCTTCTATACCGATCCCCTTCATACCATGTAATTAATTTCTTGCCCTCAACCGTATGAACGGAATACGAAATATCCGTCAATACATGGAGTTCTGGTATTCCATCGTTTGTCATATCAAACAAAGCATATCGAACTCCATTCCCCGTTTTATCAAGTTTATTAAAATTATTACAGTAATCTTTCAGAAAATAACTTTCCCCTTTCTTATTATTTGATCCAACCTCATTTTTTAAAAAAAGATTATACAGCCTTAGAATGTCACTTAATTCATTCATCTCTGTAATTGTATTATTTCTATCATCAGATATACTTTTCTGTAATTTCTTTTCTGCCAATGGCAACATAAGCATCAATGAAAAAATCACTCCCATAGCAAAAGAAATTAGTATCAACACTGTATACTTTTTTTTCATATCGTACATTACTCCTTTACTTTTTTACAGTTTTTTTCAATCAATCACAATTTGAACCATCATACTACTAAATGCTATTCTATTGTAAATTTTTTACTTTGAATCCATTTGATTTTATATTTCCCTTTTGACAGTTTTTTTCCAAAAAGTTTTTTGCACACTAGCTTCTCCACCTTACTGTCATTTTTTTTTATAAGATATAAACTTTTCGGTGTTTTTGAAATTTTCTTTATTTTTTTATACTTCCCATCCTTATACTTATACAGCGTAAAACTTTCCGAATATCGTGCTATATTTTCACTTTTATTAAAAATTTTTATTTTAATTGTCTTTGGTGTTGCAGAAATAATTTTCATGTATACATTTCTACTTTTAGATCTATTTACTTTAATATTTGGCGTTGATTCGCATGCAGTAGCATAACTAAACATACACATTTGAAAATTTACTATACAAACTGTTATTAGCAAGCACTTTTTGACTCCTTTTTTCATTTTAATCCTCCATTCCGAAGCGCAGCGGAGGAGGCACGAGCAAAAAGCAACGTAGCTGTTTTTGCTCTGTGCATCAATACTATTTGTGGCGCTTCAACACAAATAGTGGTGTGAAAAATAAGTGCATCGGCATTATTTTTCACACTATCACTCCTTCAAACTTCAATACAACAAATAAAAATTTAATACCTAAAACACACTTACTAAACACCTATTTCCTCACACAACCTTCCAATAAAGATTGCCACTTATTCCCTTTCTTACGCAATCATTAACTTTCAAATTATATTCTTCGTATTGTGTGATTTAATAAATAGTTATTTCTATATACTCCCTCCACAATTATAATGATTACGTCTTTTAGATATACGTCAGATAGTTCATACATTTAAATTTCTTATTGCAATATAAATGTATCTGAACGATTCAACTTCCCATCCTTTGTATCCCATAAAGTAACAATGTCATATGACAAATCAATATTAATAATTGTATCATTTTCAAATACTTTACTTACTTTATGCGTGGGAATATTTTCAACAAACAGTTCTTTTCCTTTCCGATATATCATCCAGGTTTCATCCCAATACGCCAGTTCCTTTCCCTCATAGGTATTGTCCAAATGAAGAGAATCCGTGTCCGGATCATATTGGAAAATCAAACTACGCTCTATGTCTTTTGTAAAATGCTGCAAAAGACCTCCCGACCGACTATAAACACGACAAATAACAACTAACTTGTCCTCCAATTGCCAGGAGGATACTTCAAAATTTTTCTTTGCCCCCATGAGTTTCCGCATTTGCTTTATGTACTTTTTAGATTGTACTTTCACATCCCAATCCAACCCCGAAGATTCTCTCCCGTCCACATAATTTAACCACTCCAAAACGTAATAAGTATCACAATATACCGTATCCGTATAATAATTTTGGGAGTGTTCGTAATCCTTTTTTTGACGAAACCATTCTTTCCCATCCACCGACAAACTCTCGCCAGTCATTGGCGTCCATTCCTCTATATTATTGTGTGCACTGTTCAGAAATTCTTCCTCATCCTGATAATGTGTTACCTCCATACGTGTTGCCTCCCACGCAAGCACTTTTTCGGATTCATCGCGACATTTGTAATAACCAAAAATGGTACTTCCGCTGGCATAAATCCAGTCGCAACAGCATTCCTTTGCTGCAATAATTTTTCCATTTACATCCATAACCAGTACATTTGTCTTGCCTCCCCATACATCCGAAATCTCCCTGCCAGACAGATAAAAATATTGATTGGAACTGGATATTTTATCGATAGCAAAGTTTTGTGATACATCGTCTAATTTTCTTGAGACATCACTGTTTTCCAATTTTATATAAGTACCATAATCTTCACTGCAATCATAAAGTACCGTATTCCCAATGCGGGCTGAACGTCCATTCTGAAGCACGCATATACTTTTTTCATCAGACGTAAATCCATCTGAAGTTCTAAGAGTACACCCTGACAATATCATCATAATAACAGATATCAAAAACAGATATAAATATTTATTTTTCATAAAACCTCTCATTCTGAGAACGTCTGCATTCGAGAAACCACACGAGAAAGCTGCGAATACGGCACTCTTGCCGCATTGCAGTTCTCCCGTGTCGGATTAAGGCTTATTTGTGACGTTCTCGGCACAAATAGCCGTGTGAAAAATAATCAAATCAGCATTATTTTTCAATCTAATTCCTCTTTCACTAATAGTTCCATTTTAAAGTCGCCTTGTTTCCTTCAACGTTCCACCTCTTTGATTTTTCAAGTCGTCTTTCCAATGCTTTTCGAGCATAAGCTTTTAATACAGATAGATCTGCTACACATCGGAATCCAATCTTTGAAGGATTGACATTATTTTGCATACCAGCATTAAATGTTGTAATCCACCATGAATGCCCCACTTTTTCTCCTTTGGATTTCGGCGGCCTATAGTTATTAATTAAATTTCCATTGTACCGCATCTCTAATTCTGTAAATATTTTTTTTACAAAAAAGTAATGTTTCGTACTTCCATAAGTGTTATAGAAACCCACTTCACATCCTGCCCCCAAATTCAAATAATCACCTTTCCATGCCCATATGACCGGAATTTTTTCGGGTGGTTGTCACCCTACCCGATTTTCCTTTCTTTTAAT
>NZ_QTVH01000054.1:0-352 GCF_003435975.1 Clostridium sp. AF36-4
AATTACAGTCAGAATGAATGGGGAAAGCCAAGATGTCTGAATGATATGCTGGAGTTTCCGAAAGATATTGGTGAAGAACTTACAAAATGGATTCCTAAGCATCCCATTTGTATTATTAACCTTGCAAGTCAGCCGGAAACGACAATTCGCCAGTATCAATCGGATTTTAAATACATAGTCCGTTATCTGTCCTGTGGAAATGACAGAAGAAAACTGGATGAATATTTCCAAACAACGGAGTTTCAATTAGACCACCCGGAAGCATTTTTAGATTGGCTGTCTGCGGTGACAAATGACAGGAGATATCGGAAAGCAAAAGAATTAATTGAGACAACAGAAGGAAAAGGAGGAA
>NZ_QTVH01000054.1:362-3660 GCF_003435975.1 Clostridium sp. AF36-4
TTAATTGAAACAACAGAAGGAAAAGGAGGAAGAATCAATATGTGTGTATTGTTAGATATGTATGAGGAGCGAGGAATAGAGAAGGGAATTGCTCAAGGAGAGGCGCGTGGAATAGCAAAGGGGATTTCACAAGGAATTTCACAGGGAATCGAGGAAATTAACGCATTATACCAATGCTTGTTGGCGGATAACCGAATGGAAGATATACAAAAAGCAATCATGGATACAGACTACCAAAAAGAATTGTTACAGGAGTATGGGATTGGAGAGTAAGAGGAGGAAACAGCCATAGAACAAAAACCTTCTTCATTTTTCCTTGCCAAATTTTTTGTTCCGTCATATAATGGAGAAAAGAAAGGCCGGAGGATAGAGAATGACACCACAAGAGATTTTTGCAAAGAGTTTGGTTACTTACGATAAAACCAGTCGCTCGAATGATTCTTTTTATTATCATTTGCCATATCACAAGGATTATGATTTGTGCAACTGGAATCCGATGCGTATGTATAGTGGTAATGTAATTAAATATTATCAATATCATTTGTCCAAACCGGTAATCCTTTTTACGGATACTGATGAATGAGATAGTTTATGGCATCCTGTCTTCCTGAGGGGGTGCCATTTTGTTGCATAGAAAAAGGTGAAAGGGTAATATTATATTTATGAACGCACAGAAGTTATTTTCAAAAAAATGGATTGTGTTTGCAACGGCGGTGTTGTGTACCCTGCTTTGGGGAAGTGCATTTCCCGGTATAAAAACCGGATACCGTATGTTTCGGATTGCTAGTCAGGACACCGCAGACCAGCTTATGTTTGCCGGTGCGAGATTTTTGATTGCAGGTATTTTGACTCTTTTGATTTCTTTTTTTGTGGAGAAAAAGGAGCATAAAAAGGAACGGAGAAAGCAGTGGCCGAAAGGACAGATTGTACTTGTGGCATTTGTCCAGACTGCTTTGCAGTACGTTTTTTATTATATTGGTATGGCGCACGTGACAGGAGTAAAAGGTGCAATTTTGAATGGGAGTACAGCGTTTTTTTGTGTGGTGACGGCATGCATTTTTTATCATGAATCAATTAATGGAAGAAAAATTGCGGGGTGTCTTTTGGGCCTTCTTGGCGTGTTTGTGGTAAATCTCGGAAAAGGGAGTATTGGCGGTTCGCTCTCCTTTTTAGGAGAAGGTTTTATGCTTTGTTCTGCTGTGTCATCGGCACTTGGCTCGCTGTGTAACAAAGAGGCGGCAAAGAAAATGGGACCGGTTACTCTTTGTGGGTGGCAGCTTATTCTGGGTGCGGTTTTGTTGATTGGTGTGGGTTTTTTATTTGGAGGGAGAATTTCGATTTTGGAAGTACCTGCCACCGGCTGGCTGCTGCTTTTGTATTTAGCGTTCTTATCGGCAGCAGCCTTTTCCCTATGGACTGTTTTGTTAAAATATAATCCGATGGGTAGAGTGACAGTTTTTAATTTCTTAATTCCGGTATTTGGAAGCCTCTTATCAGTTATTTTTCTGAAAGACAGCCTATGGAATGTAAATACGCTTTTTGCACTTTTGCTTGTATGTGCAGGAATTTATTTAGTCAACCGTGAACCAAAAAATATTTCTAAATAAGAATATCGCCGCCACATGCATCCAGTGTAATTTCAATTGAACCATTCTGCACCATATAATCTTTGCCGGATAGTGCACCTTTAAACTGTGTTTTTGGTCCCTGATACGGAATATGGAGAGTTGTCGACTGCTCATCGTTATTGACGGCTGTAATCACGTCTTCATTTTCATAACAGCGTGCAAAAGCATATTGGCGGTTCGTAAGAAGAAGTTCTTTGTATTCACCATAGCACAATGCTTTTTGCACCTGATGGATAGAACCGAGTTTGGCAATCAGCGCAGTCAGCGGATTGTCAGTCATTGCATCGGCGTAGTCATTAAGTTCTAAGTGTGGTCGGAGTGAAGCATCGGAACCTTGTTCTTTTTTTCCTTCGATACCAAATTCGGAGCCGTAGTAAATAGACGGAATCCCCGGAAGTGTGTACATCAAAGTGTAGATTACGCCGAGATGGTCTTTGTTTATTATCTTGCTTGCAATTCGCTCAACATCATGGTTGTCGGCGAAACTGTACAATTCCAAGTCCCGGTAATGGCATCCACCCATGTCATAAAGACGCTTTACTGTGTGTGCAATTTCAAAAAAGTTATGCTCGTTGCAGCCGGACCAAAGAGCTTTATTCAGGTTATAATTGGTTACAGAATGCAAAGTTTCCGAATTAACCCAGCGTGTATATTCGCCATGAATGACTTCGCCCATCAGCCAGAAATCCGGTTTTACTTCATTGGCAACCTGACGCATTCCCTTCATAAAATCAAAATCAAGAACATCTGCTGCGTCAAGCCGGATGCCATCAATGTCAAATTCAGAAACCCAGAAGCGGATTACATCGTAAATATAATCTTTTACCTGTGGATTCCACTGGTTCAGTTTTACTAACAGATTATAACCGCCCCAGTTATCATAGGAAAATCCATCGTTGTATTCATTATTTCCACCAAAATTCACATTGCAGTACCAGTCTTTGTATTGTGAATTCTCACGGTTTTTCTGCAGGTCTTTGAAAGCAAAAAAATCTCTTCCTGTGTGATTGAAAACACCGTCAAAGATAACCCGCACTCCTTTTTCGTGACATGTACGGACAAATTCTTTTAAATCGTCATTGTCGCCGAGACGTCTGTCGAGTGTTCGGTAATCCGTTGTTTCATAGCCATGTCCTACGGATTCAAAAAGCGGTCCGATGTAAATTGCATTGCATCCGATTTCTTTTATATGGTCAATCCATGGGAGCAGCTTAGGAAGCCTGTGGATAACCTCGCCATAATCATTCTGCGCCGGTGCGCCCGTTAATCCCAAAGGGTAAATATGATAAAATACTGATTCGTCATACCAAGCCATGTTTATTCCTCTTTTCTTTGTGAAGTATTTTTACTAAATTATTATAACATAAAATGCTACTGTAAAGAAGTCGTTTCGCGACTTTTTGTGGCGCGAAACGATGCTTGACATGACACATGCAACAATATATAATATAAATATCTAGAAAAGCAATGGTTCAGACTTAGTATCCAGATTCTATGATTATTTTATAAAAGACTCTTGCTTTATTCCGGAAAAAAGAATAGGGCAGGATTGTATATAAATGTTCCTGCCTTTTGTGACAACATCACAGGAAAGGAGGAAATGATTTTATGAATCAGACAATATTTGAAAACCTGCCTCAGAAGATGAATCTTATCAGTGATTTGTTTTC
>NZ_QTVH01000055.1:0-2788 GCF_003435975.1 Clostridium sp. AF36-4
CAGCCATCAAACTGCTACGCCTAAAAAGTCTAACATTTGGGGGTCACATCAAATTGATGAGAAAGCGTTGTTTTTTTGTCGGTTCTAAACTTGTTGGCTCCTCCCGCTTCGCGGGCCCCTCCTCATAATATTAATCAATATCATCGAAGAAGATAGGGAGTCTTTTTTTGAATAAGTCGAGGGCAATATTTGCTACTTCGCGCATCTGCGGATGTGCATGAGAGTCACAACGCAGACGGAAGAAGTTACGCCAGGAGCGAAGATTCATTGTCACGACGATTTCTGTCTTTAAACTGTTTGGAAGTACCGAACGGGCTTCCTGTGGTGTGGCACCCAGTTCAATCAGCTCAAAGTAAGATTTCTCTGCATTTTCCATGGCACGCATCCATGCTTCGTATTTCTGTAAATCAGTTTCGTTGTTTAAATCATAAGAAAATCCACCGGCGATATCGATAACAGTAATTTCGTTGCCGAATTTGTCACCGGAGTAGTTACAGTAACGTGTGCTTTCCTGGCTGTAGCTGGCAATGCGGTGGCGTACAATTTCATGGGTAATACCGCGGTCACAAATCATACGGACTGTAACAGCCTCATGTTCGATGACAGATTCATGTCCTCTTTTCAAAATATTGCGGATAAAACGTTCCGCGGACTCTTCTGTAATATTTCCCTCGCTCTTGTAGCATACACGTCCGATTTTCTCTATTTTACGAATCATTTCATCGTAATCTTTCATATCAATAATTTCTACACTGGGTTTTGTTACATTCATGATTCTTCTCCATTCTGTTCATCAATTTCTTAAGGCTAAGTATATAGTATGTGTCAGTTTTTTGCAAGCATAATACATTGACCGGGTTCTTAATTATAGATAAAATATTATCAGGTATTAAAATAAATTAATGCAAAATTATATGTAAAGGGGAAATGTTGGAATGAAAAGCAGAAACAAAGAAATGACAGCGAAAGCAGTACTTATCGCACTTTTGGTAAGTACAGCAGCCAGTCCGTTCCAAAGCAGCATGGCATCATCAAAATCTGCAGCAAAAAAGATTAGTGTGACGCTTAATAAAAAAACACTATCGCTAAAGACCGGACAAAGATTTCGATTGAAAGCGAAAAAGAAACCGGCAAAGGCGAAAGTTTCTTTTTCATCGTCAAAGCGCTCGGTGGTGTCAGTAAATAAAACAGGACTTGTCAAAGCAAAAAAGCCTGGAAAGGCTTCGATTACCGCGACTGTTAAATACAAAGGAAAAAAGAAAAAGGCAGTTTGTAAAGTGAGGGTTGTATCAAAAAAGAAGACAATCAATAAGCAGATACAACCATCTGCACCGGCAGCAAATACACAGCAGCCAACACCAACGGCAACTGTAAAGCCGGTAATAACCGCTCCGACTGCAACACCAAGTGCTACGCCTAAAGGAACACCGCGCGCAACGAAAACACCATCGCCTACGCCGGTAGAAATTACATATAAGGCGGATTATACGGTAGAACTTGGAAGCACCCTTGATGTGAAGAAAGAAGTAAAACCGTCGGAGGGAGTCATTACGGATTATAATGTTTCTACGTCGAATAGTTATGTAGCAATTATTGATGCAAGAGGAAAGATAAAACCTCTGCACATCGGCAAATGTACTCTCGTTTTGACATCAAAGACAGATGATACAAAAAAAGAAACTTATAAACTTTGTGTAACGGATGAATTTGTTGCGGAGGATGGCTATAACTTCTATAAAGAAGATATTGCACATGGCGAGGTGTCAGATTTTACATATCCTTCCCAATACCGTGAAAGCGGCGAAGGGCATGCCAAGATTTATTTTCCACCGGATTATGATCCTAAAAAGAAGACATATAATTTGTTGTTCTGTCTGCACGGTGGCGGACAAAATGAGGATTATTGGACTTGCGGAAGAAAGACTTCAGCCGGAGCCGGATGTCATGCAAACAATATTATGGACTATTTGTATGATACGAAAGAGGCGGAAGAGTGTATTGTAGTATTTCCGAATGGCAACATTAACTATGATAAAAGTAAAACATATCCAAATACAGAGCCTAATCCGGTTGTTCAGAATTCGTGGAGTAACTGTTATTTGTTCGAATATGAAGTGATTTATGATTTGCTTCCGTATATGGAAAAAAATTATCCGGTAAAAAAAGGCGCTGCTCATACAGGTGTGTGCGGGCTGTCTATGGGCTGTGGAGAAGCCATTGAACTGGGGTTAAAACATCCGGATTTGTTCCAGTATATGGGATTCTTCTCGGCTGGACCATTTGCTTCAACCAAGCAGACGATTGTAACGACACAAGAGGATGCCAATCGTCTGAACAGTCAGATTAAGTTGTGTTTCTTTATCACCGGACAGCAGGACCATATGATGGATGATAGTGCAAGAAGATTTGTTAATCAGTGTGATTTGCTTGGGTTAAATAATATGTTTTTGGAAGTAAAAGGAACCGGTCATGATGACAGGTGCTGGGATCGTGCCTTTTATACTTTTATGCAATATGCATTCAAATAAAAATTATTTCAGAAAATGATTGACATTGGTTTTGTTTTTTGGTAATATATTATTCGCTGGCAGTGATTGTCAGCGAAAATGCGGAGTTGCTGGAATTGGCAGACAGGCATGACTAAGGATCATGTGCTCGTAGGGCGTGTGGGTTCAAGTCCCATACTCCGCATGTCATATAGATGCTGTATAGACGATGAAATCGGCTGTACAGCATTTTCTTGTATTGGCAATAAAAATAAACCACCTGCTATGCAGGTGTGTTCCCA
>NZ_QTVH01000056.1:0-215 GCF_003435975.1 Clostridium sp. AF36-4
CGATAATAAGCGGGAAGACAATCTCCGGGAAAAACTTGCCGAAGAACGCAAGGCAAAAGCCGATGGGCAGATAATATCATGATTGAACGCTGGTTCCGCAGCTTCAAATATGAGGAAGCATATCTCACGGAGTATGCTAATCTCAAGGAAGCAAGAGAAGCCATCGGAAGGTATATCTACACCTATAACTTTGAAAGATGCCATCAGTCCATTGG
>NZ_QTVH01000056.1:225-2158 GCF_003435975.1 Clostridium sp. AF36-4
ACACCTATAACTTTGAAAGATGCCATCAGTCCATTGGGAACAAACGACCTGCCGAGGTATACTATCCGGTAATGCTTCTGGAGGCAGCCAGAGCAGCCGCATAATATAAAAATCCGGAAGATGCTTCACACATTTTCCATGTAACTCGTCAACATATCAGTTCAAGATAAAAATATCAAATTTTTATCTTGACAACTGAGCCATTATAACTGGTATTAGAATTGAAAAATTTTTTTACAAGTATGCTCCAAATGCTTTAATTTTCAATCTTTCAGGCTTTGCGGATGGTAAAGCAGTTTTCTACGTCTTTCTAAAGAACGACCTAAAAGAAAATGATGATTTGCTTAGTAAACTCTATGAACATGCATTAAATGGCGAATTTGCATTTTTAGATGATTACGTTCAAAAGTTCTTCATATACGACTTTGAGAAAAACTTAATTGCAACATCTACATCTAAGAAAGTGGGGTGATTGTATGAGCGTTTATAAAACAAAATTTTATGGCGAATATAAATTTTCAGATAATGCGACACCATACCTTTTGACTTATCTTAGTAAGTTTTTTAGAACAATTCACATTGAGCGAGATGTAGAAAAAATCAAAGAAAGCTACTATAACTGGAAAGACTACAGCTATTATGGTGATTTAGGATATGAAGGTGAATTATATGTTAATCCCGAAGACAAAAGCTACGGGAATAAGAATTTGATGGCAGTTACCAGATGGTGCCATTTTGCAATTGATAAAAGAGATGACGGAAATTTTCTTATCTGGAATGGCAACAAAAGGTTCTACCATTATGAAGCTTGGATTCAGTATATTATTGACCGATTTTTATAACCTCATAAGATAAAGCTTAACGGTGTAATGTTTGAAGTAGGTATTGGTTCTACAGATGCTAACTATATGGTTTTATATGAAAACAGGCTCATTAAATATTATGCAAAAGACCCAAGAGAACTAGAACGGCTAAGGAATGATTTCAAAAATTCGGATATTATCTTTGACATTATGAATAAAATACCACCGCTGTCAAGTTTATAACTACAAGAAACCCCTGTATTGGGGCTTTTTGTAATTGTTCTTTCTTATACGTATATTAGAATTATTGAAAGCAATGTTGCAAATACCACTTATTATTATTCGATTAATGTTAGGGTAAAGTTTTTGTAGGAAAATAAAAAAATAGAAAGCACCGGATTCCTGTGTTAGGATTTAAGGTGACCAAACCAACAATCCAAGGAGGATGCTTTCATGATTAACAGTATACAACATTTTCAGGAACAAGGGGTAAAAAATTTAACAGAAATTTTTAGTCACTATACAGATGACCTTACCAAGTTTGCAGAAATGGTTTATGGAGTGACTAAAGAGGTAACGAAGTTAGGGCTTTCCCTGATTAAAGAAGAACTGGAAAGCTATGATGAACTGCTGCGTAAACGACAGGACCTGCGAAAAGGCTGGTACATTGAACGCCGGGATGAAACGAAGCTTCTGACCAGTCTGGGAGAAATCTGTTACAGTAGGACGTATTTTCACAATAAAGAAACCGGGGAATACTGCTATCTGTTAGATCGTCTCATGGGCTTGGAATCGCATGCCCGTATTTCATAGGATGCAGAAGCCAGAATACTGGAGGAGGCTGTGGAAAGCAGTTACCGGAAAGGCGGAATCAATGCCTGTATCGGGGAACAGGAGGTAAGCAAGGAAACCGTAATGAATAAGCTTCATACCCTTGAGTTTCCGTTACTGGAGCCGCTGAAGGAGAAACGTAGAGTAAGCCGTCTGTATATCGATGCAGATGAAGACCATGTTTCGCTGCAGTATCTTGAAAAAAGGGTGACATTAAAAAGCCCCGCGTTAATACCGTTATGCCAAAGCTTATCTACGTCTACGAGGATGTAAATTTCGATGGGAGTAAGCATGAACTG
>NZ_QTVH01000057.1:0-2103 GCF_003435975.1 Clostridium sp. AF36-4
ATCAGTTCATTATAAAAACATCAAATTTTTGTCTTGACAACTGAGCCATTATAAAACATTGTATAGCATTTTACACAGGAGTCTGGACTTGACTGAGTTTATGGAAGAAGTTTTAATTGATGATAATATGGTTTTTGATATTGATAATTTAAAAGGATTTCTTAATGATACCAGTTCATTTGGGTTTATAGCTAAAGAAAATAATAAAATTATAGGATTTGCATATTGCTATACACTTTTAAGACCTGATGGAAAAACAATGTTTTATTTACACTCAATAGGAATGTTACCTAACTATCAAGACAAAGGTTATGGTTCAAAATTATTATCTTTTATTAAGGAATATTCTAAAGAGATTGGTTGTTCTGAAATGTTTTTAATAACTGATAAAGGTAATCCTAGAGCTTGCCATGTATATGAAAAATTAGGTGGTAAAAATGATTATAAAGATGAAATAGTATATGTATATGATTATGAAAAAGGTGATAAATAAATGAATATAGTTGAAAATGAAATATGTATAAGAACTTTAATAGATGATGATTTTCCTTTGATGTTAAAATGGTTAACTGATGAAAGAGTATTAGAATTTTATGGTGGTAGAGATAAAAAATATACATTAGAATCATTAAAAAAACATTATACAGAGCCTTGGGAAGATGAAGTTTTTAGAGTAATTATTGAATATAACAATGTTCCTATTGGATATGGACAAATATATAAAATGTATGATGAGTTATATACTGATTATCATTATCCAAAAACTGATGAGATAGTCTATGGTATGGATCAATTTATAGGAGAGCCAAATTATTGGAGTAAAGGAATTGGTACAAGATATATTAAATTGATTTTTGAATTTTTGAAAAAAGAAAGAAATGCTAATGCAGTTATTTTAGACCCTCATAAAAATAATCCAAGAGCAATAAGGGCATACCAAAAATCTGGTTTTAGAATTATTGAAGATTTGCCAGAACATGAATTACACGAGGGCAAAAAAGAAGATTGTTATTTAATGGAATATAGATATGATGATAATGCCACAAATGTTAAGGCAATGAAATATTTAATTGAGCATTACTTTGATAATTTCAAAGTAGATAGTATTGAAATAATCGGTAGTGGTTATGATAGTGTGGCATATTTAGTTAATAATGAATACATTTTTAAAACAAAATTTAGTACTAATAAGAAAAAAGGTTATGCAAAAGAAAAAGCAATATATAATTTTTTAAATACAAATTTAGAAACTAATGTAAAAATTCCTAATATTGAATATTCGTATATTAGTGATGAATTATCTATACTAGGTTATAAAGAAATTAAAGGAACTTTTTTAACACCAGAAATTTATTCTACTATGTCAGAAGAAGAACAAAATTTGTTAAAACGAGATATTGCCAGTTTTTTAAGACAAATGCACGGTTTAGATTATACAGATATTAGTGAATGTACTATTGATAATAAACAAAATGTATTAGAAGAGTATATATTGTTGCGTGAAACTATTTATAATGATTTAACTGATATAGAAAAAGATTATATAGAAAGTTTTATGGAAAGACTAAATGCAACAACAGTTTTTGAGGGTAAAAAGTGTTTATGCCATAATGATTTTAGTTGTAATCATCTATTGTTAGATGGCAATAATAGATTAACTGGAATAATTGATTTTGGAGATTCTGGAATTATAGATGAATATTGTGATTTTATATACTTACTTGAAGATAGTGAAGAAGAAATAGGAACAAATTTTGGAGAAGATATATTAAGAATGTATGGAAATATAGATATTGAGAAAGCAAAAGAATATCAAGATATAGTTGAAGAATATTATCCTATTGAAACTATTGTTTATGGAATTAAAAATATTAAACAGGAATTTATCGAAAATGGTAGAAAAGAAATTTATAAAAGGACTTATAAAGATTGATTATATAATATATGAAAAGCTATTATAAAAGACATTAGTATTAAATAGTTTAAAAAAATGAAAAATAATAAAGGAAGTGAGTCAAGTCCAGACTCCTGTGTAAAATGCTATACAATGTTTTTACCATTTCTACTTATCAAAATTGATGTATTTTCTTGAAGAATAAATCC
>NZ_QTVH01000058.1:0-1977 GCF_003435975.1 Clostridium sp. AF36-4
ATAACTGCATATGGAAAATGACGCACTTGTGTATAAAACTGCGGAAACTCAAGAAGGAATAAGGTATTGACAAAATTTTGTGGGGGGGTAAAATGATGGTAAAAAATTCCAAAACATAACGCATTGGTGCCTTTCGCAGAAAGAAGGAAAATAAATATGAAAAAGAGAAAGAACTTGGGAAAAAAGTTAGTAACAATGTTAGTGGCTGTAGGCTTTTTTGCAGTTTTGATTACAGTCTTGAATTTAATGGCATTACAAGCTATTCGAGGAAAGAATAATGTGCTTATAGAACAGTTTGAACAATATGAAGAAGCAGTGGAAAATAATGATACCGCGGTTTTTGAAACAGCAAAAGGAGAAGTGGCAGAAGCCATCAGACATAGCAACTACAGAATAAATGGAAGCATCATTTTTGATCTTGCACTTGTGGCAGCTGATATTATTGTAATCGTACTTCTTTCGATTGTTATTAATAAGTCCATTGTTCGTCCAGCAAAAAGAGCAAAGAATGATTTGGATGATATCATTTTAGGTATAGAATCAGGACAGGGTAATCTTACGTTAAGAGTATTTGATGAAACCAGTGATGAAATTGGTCAGCTTGCAAATGGTGTCAACCATTTTATTGAAACATTACAAAATCTTATGGTAAAGATTCAGAGTGTATCAAAAGATATGAAAAAATCTTCCTATCTTGTACAAAATGAGGCGGAATCTTCAAATATGAGTGCATCCAATGTGAGTGCAACATCGGAAGAACTTGCAGCATCCATGGAAGAGGTATCTGCTTCTCTATATGATTTAGCCCAAGGATGTAATAATCTGCTAGAGAAAATGGCAGGCATGAATGAGGATGCTAAGAACTCTGCAATGAAGTTGCATGAAGTGAAGCTTACTGCAGAAAATAGCTATAAAGAAGCGATTGCATCAAAAGAAAAAACAGTAGAAACATTTGATGGCATTCATAAGGATGTCGCGGAGGCAGTAGAAGCATCTAAGTCTGTAAATGAAATTGAAAAACTTACAGAAAATATCTTAAATATCGCAACACAGACAAATCTTCTAGCACTTAATGCATCGATTGAAGCAGCAAGAGCAGGGGAAGCAGGCAGGGGCTTTGCCGTTGTTGCAGATGAAATCAGACAGCTTGCAGATAGTTCACGTGAGACAGCAAACAATATTCAGGAAATCAGTGGAAAAGTTATTGAGGCAGTAAACAATCTGTCTGCAAATGCAACGGAAATGATTCGTTTTGTAGATGAAAAGGTAGCACTTGATTATGACAACTTTGTAAAAATTATTGGAAATTATGATGCTGATTCTGATCAGGCAAGTAATACATTTAACGAGTTTGCAGTTAAGTCAAAAGATAGCTTAGGTACAATGAATGATATGAATGAAGGTATCAATAACATTTCTATAACAATTGAAGAATCTGCAAAAGGTGTTACAAACGTAGCACAAGAGATATCACAACTTGTAACAGCAATTTCAGCAATTACAGTGCAGGCGGACGAAAATAAGAACCTTTCGGAAGATTTATCGGATGAAGTAGCAAAATTTGAAAAAGTTTAACTAACAGATTTTTATTATGAGAAAAACTGTATTAGGTAAATAACCCGCACTAACTAAAAATGAATGCCAGAATAAGCACAAAGGCATAGCCCCATTATGGGTTCTATGCCTTTGCGTTTTCCGGAAGCAGCATCCGGTCATCAATATAGTAGTCGCAGGATATCTTGCGGCTGTTGTGTCCGTAGAATTCTATGATTTCCGGAAGGTTGTCATTGCGTTTCCATTCCTGGAGATATTCAATCAGTGCCTGGTTGGGCTGGCCCAGCTCCGGCCATTTGCTGTAGCAGAGAGTGCCATCAAAATCAACAGCGATTGTCTGGAAATCTAACATTTTTTTTATTCATTCAGATCACGTATAATCCAATTATCCTCTTTTGAGGGTAATGGATTATTCTCCTTTCT
>NZ_QTVH01000059.1:0-1941 GCF_003435975.1 Clostridium sp. AF36-4
ATGAAAAAAATTAAAATAATTTCAATGATATTAATTTTATGTATGTTATGTTCAGCTTGTGGGTGGACTTCGGAAGAAGTTGCCCCCATTCATACCGAAAACACAGAAATAAACAAGCTTTCCCCCTATCTGAGTATTACCCGGTCGTTTTATTCAGAGGAATCTGAATCAGGGATGGGCAGCAGATGCTTTTTTTATGATATTAAAGAAAAGAAACTGGAACAAAAAGGAACCGTGTCATATACTTCTTCACATCCACTTACTCTGTATTCAACCAGAAATGATAAGATATACTATTCGGCCTTTAGCGGAGAAGGAAAAGGAAACCAGATTTATTTAGATAATAATGAAACCGGAGAAAAAAAGACGGATCAATTTTGTGATTTTAATTATTTGATTCAGTGTGGGGAACAATATTTTATGGCAGCTGAATTACTACACCATTACTGTATTGAACCAATTGTCTGTGATGCGGAGTTTCAGAATTGCAGTCGCGTTATGTTCGATAAGAAAGATGACCGTTTCACATGGATGGTAAGTACGGTTCCAAAGGAAAATAAAATAGTTTTCTCTCATTATTCAGACAATGAAATGAGAGAAGCAGATGACGTAGAAGGTGGTAATGCACCTTCTAAAATTGCCATGCTCGATCTGGAGACAAAAAAGACAGAAACTGTTTATGAAACGAAATATTATATAGACGGAATAGCGTGTGAGGGAAAAAAGCTGATATTAAGTTGTGCACCAAATGGATTTACTACCAGACAGAAACATAAAATCTATGAGGTAAATTTAGATACAAAGAAGAGTGTAAGACTGAAACTGCCTTTTTATATAATGGATCAAATGGCTCTCTATGACAATATTCTGTATTTCTTAGGCTGGAAGGGGGATACAAGGGGCATATATGCTTACAATCTTACTACAAAAGAATATGACGTTATTATGGAAGAAGTAGAAGATGAATTTATCAATGGATTTTCATTAAATTATTAATCTGAAAAATTTGTTTTTTGCAACTTTTTTTCTTCCTGATTTGTTATATATAATGAACAACAAAATGTAGTCTCGGAAAATCGATGAAAAGACAATCAGCACCACTCGTCTAACGGGTGGTTTGCTCTGCGGCTATAAGCCTTTGTTACCGGTCAGTGACTAAAGGCGCTAGCTTTCACTTCGTTCAAGCTATCTTGCCTTTGCCGCTTTTGCCTACCCCTGAAAGGGGTATTTGTACTACTCGCTACCCTTAAAAGAGGTTCCGTACTCTCTTACGCTTAATTTGTCCATTGCTATGTCATGCGTTTCCTGTTCCTGTATATATTTCTTTATTGTTGCCTCATTTAAGCCTACTGTACTTACATAATAACCTTCTGCCCAGAAATGACGGTTTCCAAATTTGTACTTTAAATTTGCATGTTTATACTTACCAGCATATGTATATGGTCTGGCATTAAATGACCTTCTATTATTTCTACACCTTTATAACCACACAACTGTTTCAAAATATCACGAATGCTTTCTTTGTATTGATTATAAATTACTTTTCGCCTATACTTAGGTGTGAACACAATATGGTATTTACACATCCATTTTGTGTGGGACAGACTGTTTGCTTTTTTAGCCATTAAAATCATCTTTCCTTTCGTTATAAGATAGCTTGAACAAATGGAAAGCTGATTTTTTCTAATAACAACTTATCTTCCACCCACATAGCAGGTGGTTTTTTGTTTCCCATGGTTTCATTTCTCTTTTGAGAAACTCCGCTCGTAGTCAACAGACTAAAGTCCATAATAAAAAATGAGACATATAAATGGCTATGGCAGGGAGGAATAAAAAATGCTTATTTATGGGTCATTTTGGATAGCGGTTAAAAAATGCATGGCAGATAAGCCTATTAAAATGGTATGCCGCATTTGCCTATATCGAGTTTACTCGAATATA
>NZ_QTVH01000006.1:0-633 GCF_003435975.1 Clostridium sp. AF36-4
TACCACAGGCAAGCCCTAAAGGGCTTTAGCTTATGCCTTGTTTACTGGCTCACCCGTAAACGGGTCTATGTACTCTTTCAGTGACATCTGATCATATTCCAGATCTTGTTGCATCTGATTCCTTACATATTCTTCAATTTTCTTTGCATTTTTGCCTACTGTATCGACATAATACCCTCTGCACCAGAAATGTCTGTTTCCATACTTGTACTTCAAATTTGCATGTCTATCAAATATCATCAAAGAACTTTTCCCTTTCAAATATCCCATTATTTCTGACACACTGTATTTTGGTGGTATACTCACAAACATATGAACATGATCTGGCATACACTCCGCTGCTATTATTTCAACACCCTTTCTTTTGCACAATTCGCTTAATATATGACCTATATCTGCTCTTATTTGCTTGTATATAATCTTTCTTCTAAACTTAGGTGCAAAAACTATATGATATTTGCATGTCCATTTTGTGTGTGATAAACTATTATTGTCCATTTGGACTCCTCCTTGTTGTAATGATTTGGTTGGCGAACCTTATATTCATTATAACATGGAGGTTTTTTACTTGAAGCTAAAGCTGTTTGGGAACACACCTGCATAGCAGGTGGTTTATTTTTATTGCCAATACAA
>NZ_QTVH01000006.1:815-137080 GCF_003435975.1 Clostridium sp. AF36-4
CCGCGGCCCCAACCTTGGCAAGGTTGTGCTCTACCAACTGAGCCACTCGCGCATATATCTCATGTCCGTCTTTCTGACAGACACAAGATATATTATACATATATACATATCACTTGTCAATAGCGAATTTTATTTTTACGAATTTTTTACGAATTTATGCATTCACAATCTGACCAAAATCCGGTTTCAAAGAAGCGCCGCCAATCAGTCCGCCGTCAATATCCGGTTTTGCCAAAAGCTCTGCGGCATTCTTGGCATTCATAGAACCGCCGTACTGAATACGAATTGCATCTGCAGTAGCTGCATCATAAATCTCACCGATACAAGCACGAATTGCTGCACATACTTCTTCTGCCTGGTCTGCTGTTGCCGTCTCACCGGTTCCGATTGCCCAGATTGGCTCATAAGCAATAACTGCTTTTTTTGCCTGATCTGCCGTTACATTCTGGAATGCAATTTTAATCTGCATACGAATCCAATCCACATAAATACCCTGTTTTCTCTGAGTCAATGTCTCACCACAGCAGATAATCGGGGTAATGTCATGTTCAAATGCTTTCAAAACCTTTTTATTTACCGTCTCGTCAGTTTCTGCAAAATACTCTCTGCGCTCCGAATGTCCGATAATGACATATTTAACTCCGGCATCTACAAGCATGTTCGGAGAAATTTCACCGGTATAAGCACCGCTTTCTTCAAAATAAAGATTTTCTGCCCCAACATTTACATTACTTCCCTTTACCGCCTCAACAACCGGTACAATGTCAATTGCCGGTACACAAAATACAACATCAACATCATCATTTTTCACCAACGGAAGTAATTCATTTACAAGGGCAACTGCCTCACTTGGTGTTTTATTCATTTTCCAGTTTCCTGCGATAATTCTTCTTCTTGACATAAAAATCACTCCTTATACAAAATATCTTCTCAATCTGCTCATAATGTGTAATTATTGTTTTTTTCTCCAAAAATTTCTGTGGTGGCATACAAAACACCACCACAGAATCAAAATCTTATATTATTATTTGTCGTTTGCTGCTGCAACACCAGGAAGTTCTTTTCCTTCCAAGAACTCAAGTGAAGCACCACCACCGGTAGAAATATGTGTCATCTTGTCACCAAATCCAAGGTTGTTGCAAGCAGAAGCACTATCACCACCACCGATAATCGTTGTAGCGTCTTTCAAATCTGCCATTGCCTGAGCAACTGCAATCGTTCCTTTTGCAAAGTTTGGCATTTCAAAACATCCCATCGGTCCATTCCAAACAACTGTCTTTGCGCCTTTGATGGCATCTGCAAACAATTTGCATGTCTTAGGTCCGATATCCAGACCTTCCATGTCATCCGGAATACCACCGCGCTCAACAACTTTGAAGTTTGCGTCGTTTGAGAAATCATCCGCTACTATATTATCTACAGGAATCAAAAGTTTAACACCTTTTTCTTCTGCTTTCTTCTCCATGTCAAGTGCATACTGTTTGTAATCCTCTTCCAAAAGAGATTTACCAACCGGCTCACCATGAGCAGCCATAAATGTATATGCCATTCCACCACCGATAATCAAAGTATCTACTTTATCCAAAAGGTTCTCAATTACCGGAATCTTGGAAGAAACTTTGGCACCACCGAGGATTGCAACAAATGGTCTCTCCGGATTATTTACTGCATTTCCAAGGAAATCAATTTCTTTCTGCATCAAGTAACCAACAACAGCAGTATCTACATATTTGGTAACACCTACATTTGAGCAGTGTGCTCTATGAGCAGTACCAAATGCGTCGTTTACGAAAACATCAGCCAAAGAAGCAAGTTCTTTGGAGAAATTATCTTCGTTCTTTGTCTCTTCTGCACGATAACGTGTATTCTCAAGAAGAATTACATCGCCATCTTTCATAGCAGCAACAGCAGCTTTTGCATTTTCACCAACTACGTTATCATCTGCTGCAAATTTTACTTCCTGTCCCAAAAGCTCAGAAAGACGAACAGCAACCGGTGCTAAAGAAAGTTCCGGTTTCGGCTCTCCTTTTGGCTTACCAAGGTGGGAGCAAAGAATAATTTTACCGCCATCGGCAATCAACTTCTTAATTGTAGGAAGTGCTGCTACCAGACGGTTTTCATCTGTAATCTTACCATCCTGAAGTGGTACGTTAAAGTCACAGCGTACTAACACGCGCTGACCTTTTACATTAATATCATCTACTGATTTTTTATTTAACATAACAAACCTCCATTTTAATTATTTCTATGAAAAAGGGTCCGGTCCAACCGACCGGACCCTTTTTGGGATCAATTTCAAACCTTGTCCTAAATCAAGACTTATGCTAACTCGCTGAAGTATTTGATTGTACGAACCATCTGGCTTGTATAAGAGTTCTCGTTATCATACCAAGATACAACCTGTACTTCGTATGTGTCATCGTCAACTTTGCAAACCATTGTCTGAGTTGCATCGAAGAGAGAACCAAATCTCATTCCTACGATATCAGAAGAAACGATTTCGTCTTCATTGTATCCGAAGGACTCTGTAGCTGCTGCTTTCATAGCGGCATTGATACCATCTACTGTGATGTCTTTTCCTTTAACTACAGCTGTCAAAATTGTTGTAGAACCTGTAGGTGTAGGAACACGCTGAGCAGAACCAATCAATTTACCATTCAACTCAGGAATTACAAGACCGATAGCTTTTGCAGCACCTGTGCTGTTAGGAACGATGTTTACTGCTGCTGCACGAGATCTTCTGAGGTCACCCTTTCTCTGAGGACCATCAAGAGTCATCTGATCACCTGTGTAAGCATGGATTGTAACCATGATACCAGACTGGATTGCAGCATATTTGTTCAATGCATCTGCCATAGGAGCAAGGCAGTTTGTTGTACAAGAAGCTGCGGAGATGATTGTATCATCTGCTTTCAATGTCTCGTGGTTTGTGTTATATACGATAGTAGGAAGGTCATTTCCTGCTGGAGCAGAGATAACAACTTTTCTAGCACCTGCATTGATATGAGCCTGTGCTTTTTCTTTGGATGTATAGAATCCGGAGCACTCCAAAACTACGTCTACACCAAGCTCACCCCATGGGCAGTTGTTTGCATCCGGGAAAGCATAGATTTTAATCTCTTTACCATCTACTGTGATGGAATCATCACTTGCAGAAACAGTATCTGCTTTCTCATATTTACCCTGAGAAGAATCATACTTCAAAAGGTGTGCAAGCATCTTAGGGCTTGTCAAATCGTTAATTGCTACTACTTCATAACCTTCTGCACCAAACATCTGTCTGAATGCAAGACGTCCGATACGTCCAAATCCGTTAATCGCTACTTTTACTGACATGATATTTCCTCCTAAAAATAGTTAAAATTTTGGTTTGTTAAAAAATATACAAACTTCTAGAACCTATTCTACCCAATTCCGTAATAAAATTCAAGAGTAAATTCAAATAATTTGTATTTTTTTACATTCTGTCATACAACTGCTCATATTTTTTCGCTGAATTCTTCCATGAAAAATCCATTGCCATCCCGCGGTCGATAATCTTATTCCACTCTCTCTTTCTATTATAATAGACATCTTTTGCATAGCGGATGGTATTAAGCATCTCATGTGCATTGTAATTGCTGAATGAGAAACCGGTTCCTTTGCTCTCATATTCATTATAAGGCTCTACCGTATCTTTAAGTCCGCCGGTCTCTCTTACAATCGGAACCGTGCCATATCGAAGACTCATCAGCTGGCTTAATCCGCACGGTTCAAAGAGTGATGGCATCAAAAAGGCATCGCAGGCTGCATAAATTTTGTGCGAACGCTCATTGGAATAGTAAATGTTCGCCGATACACGGTCCGGATATTTCCAAGCAAAATGACGGAACAGATTTTCGTACTTTTCCTCTCCGGTACCAAGTACCACAAGCTGTGTATCTTCTGCACAGATTTCTTCGATTACATAGTCAATCAAATCAAAGCCCTTTTGGTCGGTCAGTCTTGACACAATACCAATCATAAACTTCTTATCATCCTGCGAAAGACCAAGTTCTTTCTGAAGGCCGCGCTTATTTTTAATTTTTTCTTTGCGGAATGTTCTTGCATCATAATTTGCATAAATAAGTGGATCCTTTGCCGGATTATACTCATCGTAGTCAAGGCCATTCACAATTCCGGTCAAACACCCTGACTTCGCATTAATCAGACCATCTAATTTTTCTCCATAAAACGGTGTCTTAATCTCTTCTGCATAGGTATCACTTACAGTCGTAATCTGATCTGCGTAAACGAGACCACCCTTTAGATAATTGGCATCCCCAAAGGCTTCCAATTTATCAGGTGTAAAATAGTATGCATCCAGCCCTGCCGTATCCATAACTGTCTTTTTATCCCAGACACCCTGAAATTTCAAGTTATGTATCGTCATAATTGACTGAATTCCACGGTAAAATTCGCTCTGCTGGAATGCATCATGCAGATATACCGGAATCAGCCCCGTCTGCCAGTCATGGCAGTGAATAATATCCGGGCGGAAATCAATCACAGGCAGTGTTGATAACGCCGCTTTGTCAAAAAAGGCAAATTTTTCAATATCCTGATAAATTTCTCCATAAGGCTTGCTGCCGCTAAAATAAAATTCATTATCAAGAAAATAGAATTTAACACCGTTTAATTCCATTTCAAACACACCGACATACTGCTTACGCCATGCAAGTTCCAGATAAAAATGCGTGATATAATGCATCTGGTTTTTATACTCTTCCGGTATCGCAGTGTATTTTGGAATCATAACCCGTACATCATATTTACTCTTATCAAAATACTTTGGAAGTGAACCGACAACGTCTGCCAATCCACCGGTTTTTATAAAAGGAACACATTCAGAAGCAACAAATAATACTTTCTTCAATATCCTTCTCCCCTTTCTTTTTGACACAAAATCATATTGGTATTATTATACACTAAAAAGGGAGCGGTGAAAAGATTTTTTTAGGCTTTCATTTTCTGTTCTAACCGTATCTTGTCCGCAATTAGCGCTACAAACTCCGAATTTGTCGGTTTTCCTTTTCCATTATGAACCGTATATCCGAATAATTCATCAATTGTATCCACTTTTCCGCGGCTCCACGCCACTTCAATTGCGTGTCGTATTGCTCGTTCTACTCTGCTTGGTGTTGTCCCATGTTGTTTGGCTATAGAAGGATAGAGAATTTTTGTAATAGAATTTAACATTTCTTTATCGTCAACTGACATCATAATTGCATCCCGCAAATACTGATACCCTTTTATATGTGCCGGCACCCCGATTTCATGAATGATATTGGTAACATCCGATTCAAGATTATATTTCGCCATTTTTTCATTTCTTCGGTTCTCATTTCCCGTAGCAATGAGTTTTGCCCTCGCACCCGGTTTAAATTTCTGTACATGAGAAAGAAGTGTTTCCGACTCGAATGGTTTTAATAAGTAATATGAAGCTCCCAAGGCAAATGCCGTATCCGTAATTCGTTCCTGCGAAATACCGGACACCACAATAATCTCCGGCACCTTTTTCATCTTCTGCTTTTCCTGCAGCCGCTCCATCACACCAAGACCATCTAATTTCGGCATAATCAAATCCAGCAAAAGCAAATCCGGCTCCGTTTCCTCAATCATTCCCAGTGTTTCTACTCCATCTTCTGCCGTTCCCACGACCTGAATCTCATCATCATCCATAAGAATATTCTGAATCATGGATGCCATTCTTGGATTATCATCTGCAATTAACACTTTTAATTTCTGCACAACTAGTACCCCCTTGAAATAATTATAAATTTTTTATAAACTCAATGTAATTAAAAGTATATACCTCTTTTCTCCATATTACAAGAGCAAATTCTAAATTATTTTAATTTTTTATTTATATTCTTTTTATATTTCATCATCTTTCGACTCCTAGCTTCGGTTTTTGACAGCAAATGCGGTTCTTTTTACTGCACCAACATCTCCTCAATAAAAATTCCATAACCTCTTGTCGGGTCATCAACAAAAACATGCGTAACAGCCCCAACAATTTTATCGTTTTGTATAATCGGCGAACCACTCATCCCCTGTACAATCCCGCCTGTCAGTTTTAAAAGCTTTTTATCCGTCACCCTGATTTCCATACTCTTATTATCCCTTGCATTAATTTTTATATCTTCAATTTCAATTTCATACATCCTCGCCCTGCCTTCAAGATTCGCATACAGATACGCCTTTCCGGCTTCAATCTCTTGTTTTCTGCCAACTTCATACGCCTTTCCGGAATAGGCGGACACACGCTCCTGTTTCATCTCACCAAACACCCCCTGCTCCGTGTTCTTTTTAATTTTTCCTATCGTATTTTTTGCAATCATATTGATATATCCCTGCAGTTCTCCCGGATTTCCTTTCTCCCCCTTCATAATATCGACTATCTGCGTCTGAAACAATTCACCCCCGTGTAAATTCAACAGCGTCCCGGTATCAACATCTGTAATTCCATGTCCAAGTGTACCAAATTCACCGGTCTTCGTTACATAAGTAAGCGTGCCGATTCCCTGTGTATCCTCCCGTACCCATGTTCCGATTTTATATGTGCCATCTGATGAAAGCACCGGACGCATGGCGATTTTTATCTTTTCTCCGTTTCGGCGTATTAAAACCGTAACCTTTTTATCTTTTGTCCCCTGAATTTCACGGTTTAAACTTTGAATCGTAGCAACCTTTTTCTGATTCCACTCCAAAATATAATCCCCCGGCTTTAACAAATTTTCACCGGGCGCATAAGTAAGCCCATCTTTTGCCGGGACCTCAGTCGTATCCAGCACTAGCAGCCCATTAGTCTCCACATAAATACCAATTGGCTCTCCACTCGGAAAAATCTTTTTCCTTTTCACCACTTTAACGTCCATCCTCTTTACCGGCAGCACACCAAATAAGCGGACCGATACCTCATAACTTCCTAACCGGTTTGACTTCATAGAAAAACTGCCACCCTGATTTTGCACATGCAGAGCCGGAACACTTTGCTCGGTCTTAAAAAACGCCGGCAGGTCCAGTTCCTGTTTTTCCCCGACGTAAGTCAAAACAGAATCAGGAATTTTATTTTGAATATAATCATACATCAAATATCCAATCAATAATACATCAGCCACTAATAATCCAGCCAGCAAAAAACGAACTTTTTTTCTCATACTCATTCCTCCCATAATTGGCAAAATAAAAACAGAAGGTACAAAACTTACTATTGTTTTGGTTCCTTCTGTTTAGTATAGCCAACTTCTATTTTTCTAATTCTGAAAACTATCTGAACTTTTTTGGTTTGCTAACGCTTTCATCTCTCTCGCATTTTCAAGTACCGACTCTGTAATCTCAACACCGCCAAGAATACGTGCCAATTCCTGTTCACTCTGCGACTTATCCAACGGACGAATCACTGTCTCCGAATGATTTTCATCAACCATCTTTTCAATCAAAAAATGGGTATCTGCCATTGCCGCAATCTGTGCCAGATGAGTAATGCATAGAATCTGGTGGCTTTTACTTAAAAGTTTCAGTTTTTCCGAAACCTTCTGTGCCGTACGTCCACTGATTCCGGCATCAATTTCATCAAAAATCAAGGTCTCAATATGGTCTTTTTCGGCAAAAACCGATTTAATTGCCAGCATAATACGGGACAACTCACCGCCGGATGCGATTTTTCCGAGGCTTTTCTTTGGCTCGCCCGGATTCGTTGCAATCAAAAATTCAGCTTCATCCCATCCATCCGCACCAAATGTATCTTTGCGGCTCCATGAAATTTCAAAATCTACATAGGCAAAATTTAAATCTGATAAAGCAGCTTTAATCTTTTCCTGAAGAATGGAAGCGGTTTCTTTCCTTTCTTTTGATAACTGCTCACATTTCTTTGTCAAATCCGACTCATATTCCTTTATTTTAGCAAGAAGTTTCTCCTTATACTGTTCAAAATCTGCAAGTTTTTGCAGTTTATCCTCTACTTCTTCCAAATGCGAAAGTATTTCTTCATAGGTACTTCCGTATTTCGCCTGCAAATTGTGAATCGTATCGAGTCTTTTCTCTAATTCCGAAAACTCATTGGCATCGAAAGAAAAGTCCTGCATATAATCCGCTGTTTCATGATTAAAATCATCTAAAAGTCCTTCAATCTGCAAAAGTTCTTCCTGCAAGTTCCGAATTTCATCACCAAAGCCTGTAATCCGCTGCATACTCTGTAACGCATGGCTCACAGCTCCCGCGGCCGTATCACTTGTCAAACGGTGTACCAGACCAAGCGATTCCACAATTGTCTCAGCGCCGGATGCTCTGCGGTATGCTTCTTCCACTTCTTCGATTTCACCGGCTTGTAAAGATGCCTGCTCAATTTCCTGTTTTTCGTATTCCAGAAAACTAAGTTCTCTCGCACGCTCCTCATCCGACACATCTTCATCCTGCCACTGTTTTTTCAGCGCTGTATATTCACGGTATAAAGCAGCAATCTCTTGTTTCAGAGCGACACACTGCTTGGTGGCAAACTCATCTACAATTGCTAAATGTTTATCCTTCTGCAATAATGACTGGTTTTCATGCTGTCCATGAATGTCAATGCAGAGGGCAGCCACCTGGCGAATCACACTGACCGATACATTTTCACCATTAATTCGGTTTACACTCCGGCTTCCCGTAATACGGCGGGAAATGACAATCTGTCCTTCGTCCGGGTCTACACCTAATCTTGATAATTTCTCTTTTGTCTCTTCATCTTCAATCTGGAAAACAATCTCTACCATCGCAGAGTTGCCATGCTTTCCTATGATTTCCTGCGAAACTCTTGCACCGAGCGCGATGCTGATAGAGCCAATCAAAATCGATTTGCCGGCTCCCGTCTCTCCGGTAAGAATATTTAACCCGGAAGAAAAATCAACATCAATCTCGTCTATTATCGCAAAGTTTTTTACATGTAAATTTACTAACAATAGTCTCCTCCCATTCCACTACTTTAATTTTGTAACGTTCACGCGGCATCCGAGTTTTACACCGTTGACAACCGCATAAATCGTTGTTATACCTCTCTTACGTCCGGTAACAAGTCCGGTCGATGATACGGTTGCAATGTTAATATCTCTTGAATACCATGTTACACCGGTACTAATCTCGTTTACATGAAGCTGTTCGGTATCGTATGGACGAAGAGTTACTGCCTTGCGGTTTAAATCTACAACCAATACATCACAATAACCATACAGTCCGGTCGAAGTCGTTCCGTAAATCGTAGCCTCTCCGGCACGTTTGGTCTTAATCTTACCATATTTATTTACGGTTGCCACTCTCGGATTATCGGAGTGATATTTAATCTTCGTCGTCGAATTGACCGGATTTAAGGTAATGCCGGACTGGGCAATCTTTCCTTTCGCCACGGTAATCTGGCTGTTTGCCACAGTAATTCCCGTTGCCTCAATCGGCTCAACAACATGAAGTATGCAAGTTGCTGACTTACCGGAACCATCTTTTGCCGAAGCTTTAATCTTTACAATACCCTCGCCGGTTCCCAATACTCGTCCGGTACTGCTGACTGTTGCAATCGATTTTTTATTCGTCGTCCACTTCACGGACTTAATCGTCGCATTTTTCGGAAGAACAGTTGCTTTCAGTTTCAACGTACTTCCAACAAGCAGTCTGCCCGAATAGCGGTTCAGTTTAATTTTTTTCACTTTACGAACAACACGCACTTTACATCTGGCGTACGCACCGGAACCATCCTTCGCTGTCGCTTTAATATAAGTCGTTCCTAATTTCTTTGCCTTTACCTTACCGCCGGAAGTCACGGTTGCAACTGATTTTTTGCTGCTCGTCCATTTTACCTTTTTATTACTTGAGCCGGTAACTGTGGCTGTCACATAGAATGACTTGCCTTTAGCCAAATATTTGGTTTTCGGCGATACCGTCACCTTCGTATCATTTTCTTTCTGTTTTGGCAGAATCGTAATCAGACAGGATACAGAAAATCCACCATCTGTCGTCGTACCGGTTACCATCGCCGTACCGGCTTTTACACCGGTTACTTTCAGATTGGAAACTCCTGCCGCCTCAATTTTAACATTACTATTTGAAGCCTTCCACGTCATCGCCTTATTAAATGCCGACGCTGGATTAAAAATAGGTATCAGTGTAACGGAACTGTCCACACGAACCGTCTTTTCTGATGAGTCTAAGGAAACTCCTTTCACACCATCCTGCACAGTAACCATAATAACAGTCATTGGTCCTGCTGTTTTTCCATTGTAGGCTCTGGCCTCAATAAATGTTGTTCCTGCCTTTGCTCCTGTAACACGTCCATTCACATCTACCGTTGCCACACTATTATTGTAACTTTTCCATATAATAGTGTCTGTCGAATTTGCCGGTGTAAATACTGCCTTTAAATCAGCACTGTCACCCGTTCTTACCGTTAACTCCTTTGGTGTCACACTCAATGCTGTCGAAGGCTGTTTCACTGTAATCTTTAACACTTCCGTTCCGGTCTGCGGAGATGTAATGTTAAAATAGACTACTCCCGGTGATTTTGCCTGGAACGAAGCAATTCTTCGTTCTTCATCATAGGGAAGCATCGTAACACAATCTTTATACTCACCCGTTGGCGTCCATGTTAACTCTGCTGTCGTATTAATAGGCTCAAAATCAAGTTTCACATCTTTTGTATCCCCTACATTCATTGTAAGTTCATTCTCGCTTAAAATAACCTTATCTGCTGAACCTAATATCGTTAACAAGCAGGAAGCCATAACACCATTTGGATTATTTACCGGTCTGACGGTAATCAACGTCACCCCGGCATTTACAAAAGTAATATATCCATCATCATCCACGGTAGCAATTCCCGGGTCCGAACTAGTCCATACAAGTTCTGTATCCGTTGCATTTGCCGGCGTGTATGACACATCGTTTTTCCCCATATTATAGCCATCTTTATAACGTGGCACAGTCAATTCTGTCTGTTTCAGGGAAATTGCCTGTATTGCTGATCGGACTGTAATACGGATCGTCTTCTTATCACTTGGATTCACAGTGTTTGTGACTTCTAAATCTGCCACACCCGTTCCCACTGCTGTAATAACCGCACTCTTTCTATCATCTGACGGCATCACCGTAAAAATCTTCGAATTTACAGTAGAACAGGTCCATGACAACGGCGGATTCTTAATTGACTGGTTGATAATCGCCTTAATTGTCTGTACATCTCCTACATTCATTGTCATTTCCGTCACATTTGGTTCAAGTGTAAATGATTTCAATGCAGCCTGTACCACAACAAGACACTCTGCGCGAATAGTCTTACCAACTGAGTTTGTCAAAGATGCTATTATCTTAACATCGCCTTTTGTATTCTTTACTGCCGTCACTAAACCATTATCATCAACTTTAACACAAGACGGATCCGTACTTTCAAATTTTACAGTTCCATCATAAGCACCATTATATGTAGCAACCAGCAAAAATTCTTCTTTTTCGGAAAGTGTAAGTTCCGTACGATTTAAATGCATGCGATCCTGTAATGTGATTGTTACCTTAAATGTCATTGGCATATTAGCAAGAACATCTTTATCCTCGCCGTCCAGCCCAAGCAGCTCTGCCACTTGCTTTTTATACGCCGGTTTCACATTTACAGAATCAATTAATACACCTTCGGAAACTGTAGTTTTTACCTGAAGCTCGCTTGTTGCACTATCGTAAGTTGCATAATTATAAATTGAGCCACCATCTTTCGTCCAGTTATTGGATACAAAATACTTAACAAAATCCTCTCGCGTCATGCCAAAAGCATCTGCCAGGTTTATGGAATCTCCCGGTCCTAATGTTTCTTCTTTGTCACCAATTCCGGCGGTAAGTGTAAACGTAATAACCGTTGGATCATATGCATCCGTATGATTGCTCTCACTCAAGTAGGTTCCATTTGTATAAAATTCAATTACGTACTTTCCTGCCGTTCCTTGAATCTTCAGCTCGTTTTCATACATACCGGAAGGAATAACCTGAATAACATCCGATTCTCGTCCAAGTGAGTCTGCCAATACCTGAGGATTACCTTTACCATCATCTTTCTTCACCACCCAGATAATCTTGTTTCGTATTGCCTGTGTGTTACTGGTAAATACTGTATCCGTGTAAATATTCGTTCCGGAAGAAATCTTCTGATTAACCAATGAATTTGTATACCCACTGCCTTTAGTAAGCGAAATTTTAGGTTTTACATACACATTCAATAGTGCCGTATAGGTATCACTTTCACCTTTCGGCGTATAGCTGGCTGTAATCTGTGTTCGTCCGGCACCAACCGGAGTCACAATACCGGTGTTCTTTTCTACCTTAACCACTTCATCATTCGAACTAATCCACTGAGCATCCTTCGCATCGCCAAAACTTAAGCCTAACTGAACCGGGCTGTCATCCGCATACATAACAAGAGAACGCTCTGTATCTGATTCATTCACAAAACGGTATAAATTTGCATCTTTCGATGTATCAATAGCAAACATAACATTAATGTTACACGTAGCACTTCCAAGAACTGCATTACCATTCATGCTGTCTTTCACCGTTGCGATAACCGTTACAAGTCCGGGTGAAACTGCTCGTACTGTCGCTACCATCTTATTAGTAGAACTTTGTTCAAGTGTTGCAAATCTAGTTGCCGCACTATCTGAAAAAGACCACTCAACAATATACTTATCCTCATCATAGGCGGTTCCTGTTGTTTTTAATACAAGCGGAATACTTCCTGAAGTCATCTGCAGTGTTTCCTCAGGGTTTAACTGCTGGTCATTATAGGTAATAAATATTTCATCTGCTGCATGGCTATACTGCTTGCTGTATAAAAAGACGGCAAAAATAACCACCGTCACAAAAACAGCCGCTGCTGATATACCAATTCTTTTTTTTACTCGTCTCATATCCATAACCATACCTTTCTATATCATCTATCTAAAATCTGATTCTAAAATAAACATTCGCATCCGTAATCTGTATATCGGACAAATTCAAATTAAAATTTAGTCTTGATTTTCAAAAGGTGCCTCTTTTGTTCCCTTAAACACAAATAATTTGCTGATAAAATAATTAATTATAATAACCAAAACCTGAGTCAAAAGTTTCGCCACAAACAAAAGTGTGTTAGAATCAGGGAACAATATTACAGCAAGCTGAACACCGCCAAGTTCGATAATTAAAGTGGATACACGGCCACCAACAAACTTAATAAATTCAACCAAAAGTTCTTTCATTCCTGTTGTTTTCGACGCAAATACAAACTTTTTATTTGTCACGTAGGCAAACAAAATAGCAGACACAATTCCAATTAAATTTCCAAGGAACGTGCCCAGTGCAAATTTCCCGGCATACCACTGTTCCCACTTCAGGCCATACCACAATCCATATGTAATCACAAGATTAACAAGTGTTGTACATCCTCCAAAAAACAAATATAAAAGTTTGTCCTTATTTTTTTTATAAAAAGGCCACATAAATCGAAGCAACTTCCAATTCATAATACGGTCAAAAATATCTGTAATTTCCGGTTCCATCCTTGTTCTCCATTCTTTTTATTATTTTACTGTAATTGAAAGGGATTCCTGAATATGCTTTTTTATCTGGCTTTTTCGATTTGCCATAAAACTCTTCATATCCCTTACCCGGCTGTCCACATCACCGTTGCCAAAACGCTTTTTATACTGCTCCATCAACGGGCGGTAGACGGCTGCCATGGCATCTAATTTCTTTGCAGCATCGGCTGACTTAAAGTTTTTATCTGCCAAATCCATCAGCGTATCGGCAAGTGACTGTTTAAAGGAGTCATTTTTACAGAGTGCATCAAATAATGCATCCTTATTTCTTGCTTCCTGCAGACGATTCGTATTTCCGTTATTATCCTGTCCCCACAAATTCATCGAGTATTCGGTGTCGTAGAGCATATAACGCCACTTCGTATCGCCATAATCACTGCCGTCATCCTCTCTGGTCCGCCATAACTGCACATTATTATCCGGCCAGTCCTTGTTACCAATATAAATCTCAGTCGCATAATAGTCAAGATAACTCTGTATATCCACCATTTTCTTAAATTTCTCATAATTATCGGTCAAAGACATGTCAAGGTCTGCCATTGCCTGCAGTTGTTCATAGAGAGCGAAATCTTCTTCTTTTCCCTCATCAAGTTCATCATTTTTTATCACAACCACATTATCTTTATCAACGCCAAACTCTTCCTCCAAATAATTATCGGAATAGCGTTCCATTAGATTATAAAGTCCCCAGTACTCACCGTTTAAGAATAAAACGCATGGGCGTGAACTCTGCGTCGTAAATGCACGGTCACTCACAAGACTCTGGATAAAGACATCCTGCATTTTACTGTAGGCATATTCGTTACCGCCATTTCTCAAGATAAAACGTTTATACTTTTTCGTCGGCTTTCCGTCCGCATTGACAGCTCCCGGAATCAACTGATAGCCTTTGAGATTTTTCAGTCCTAATTCTTCACGGAAATAAAACCGCAGACTCTTCTGCCCCCAGCGGCGTGTATAATTGCCATGAATCCGCATCCCCATCGTCGTCTCAAACGGTATCGTGCCATCTTCCTCAAAATACGTCACTGCCGCCGGTCTCTCCCATTCAGCACCACTGTTTTCCCAGTTGCCATAACGGTAGATTCCTCTTTCTTTACTAAGAAGATTATCCGGATCCGTGACAACGGAAATCACAGAAGCATTCTTATAAACCTCTGCCAAATCCTTATCTACAAAATAAGTTTTTGTCACCGTCTTACTCGTATTACCCTTTTCATCCACTGCCATTGCGCGAATGATGGTTGCTTTCGGAACTGCACTGACTTCCGGATAAAATGGCCCATTATTATAATAATCTGTTGGGTCATACATATATGGAATATTGACTTTCGAGCAAAGCCTGTTTTCATCATTATCCCGATTTTTCACTGTAATTGCCTGCTTATACTCATTGGTCGGAAGTTTTGCCGGTACGGTATCTTTTACACTGCCGCCCACACTACTGACATCCGGCTCACTGCCATCTGTCGTATAATAGATTTTGCTTCCCTTTGGCGCATGCAAAGATAGTTCAAATGATTTATCATAACTTCCGCTTTCTTTTGAAAATACCGGTTCCGGTTTTGAAGTATCAACCGGTGTTGGCGTTGGCGCAGCGGTTGGCGTCACTACCGGCTCTATCGCAGGGGAAGCAGAAGGCTTATCGGTTCCTCCCGGCGTCTGCGTCACCTGTGGTGCAGGTTTCTTTTCTCCCTGTGGTGTTGCCTCTGCCGTAGTAATAACTCTTTTTTTCTTCGCCTTCACAGTCAGTCTGCAGACAAGTTTCTTTCCTTTTACTTTTGCCGTAATCTTTGTCTTACCGGCACGTTTTCCCTTAACAACTCCTTTTTTTGAAACTGTCGCAATCTTTTTCTCCTTTGAAGACCACTTCACCTTTTTCTTTGTTCCCTTTACTTTTAGGCGAAGTTGACCGCCAACATAAATCACGGCTTTTTTCTTATTTAGAATAATCTTTTTCTTAGCCTCAGCTTCTCCACCGGCACTTCCCATCATGCCAATAACAAGAGAAAAAATCAAAATTCCCAGTAACCGCTTCTTCCTTTTCAGCCCCACAAGAGCACCTCCTTTTTTATATGAATTCTATTTTACCATAAAAAAACAAAAAAACCTAGCATTTTGTTAAGCGTTTTACGCCCGAACTTGCCACGCAAAAAAAATCGTGCTATAATACGATTTTGTGGTTTTTGCATGAATGAATGGAGGTTTCTATGAAAACAACAAGAGACGATATCAGAAACATCGCCATCATCGCACACGTCGATCATGGCAAGACAACCTTAGTGGATGAATTATTGAAACAAAGCGGCGTATTCCGCGCCAATCAGGAAGTTGCCGAACGTGTCATGGACTCAAATGATATTGAGCGTGAACGAGGCATTACTATTTTATCAAAAAATACAGCCATTACCTATGAAGGTGTGAAAATTAATATCATCGACACACCGGGACATGCCGATTTCGGTGGTGAAGTAGAACGCGTTCTTAAAATGGTAAATGGTGTCATTTTAGTCGTTGACGCTTTTGAGGGTGCAATGCCTCAGACAAAATTTGTGTTAAAGAAAGCACTGGAGCTGTCTTTGCCGGTTGTTGTCTGTGTCAACAAAATCGACCGTCCGGAAGCTCGTCCGGAAGAAGTTGTCGATGAAATTTTAGAGCTGTTTATCGATTTAGATGCGGATGAATCCCAGTTAGACTGCCCATTTATCTTTGCCTCGGCAAAAGAAGGTGTAGCATCCTGCGATGTCAACAAAAAAGGCACCGACATGAAGCCGCTCTTTGATGCGATTTTAAATTATATTCCGGCACCGGAAGGTGACCCGGACGCCGACACACAGGTCTTAATCAGCACCATTGATTACAATGAATACGTTGGCCGAATCGGCATCGGAAAAGTCGATAACGGAACCATCCGCGTCAATCAGGATGCCGTTATCGTCAACCATCATGACCCGGATAAAAATGAAAAAGTTAAAATTTCCAAATTGTATGAATTTGAAGGACTCAACCGTGTGGAAGTCGAAGAAGCAACGATTGGCTCAATTGTAGCCATTTCAGGTATTGCAGACATTCACATTGGAGATACTCTGTGTAGTCCGGAAAATCCACAGGCAATTCCGTTCCAGAAAATTTCGGAGCCAACGATTGCCATGCATTTTATGGTAAATGACAGTCCGCTTGCCGGTCAGGAAGGAAAATATGTGACAAGCCGCCATTTGCGTGACCGTTTATACCGCATGTTAAATACCGACGTATCCCTCCGTGTGGAAGATACCGACACAACCGAAGCTTATAAAGTGTCCGGCCGCGGGGAACTGCATTTATCCGTTTTAATTGAAAATATGCGCCGTGAGGGATATGAATTTGCGGTTAGCAAAGCGGAGGTTCTTTATAAAGAAGATGAAAATGGCAAAAAATTAGAACCGATGGAACGTGCTTATGTCGATGTGCCGGATGAATTTACCGGAAATGTCATTGACCGCCTCAGCCAGCGTAAAGGGGAATTACAGGCAATGACCCCATTAAATGCAGGCACGACACGCCTGGAATTTATCATTCCAGCCCGTGGACTGATTGGATACCGCGGCGAATTTATGACAGACACCAAAGGAAACGGTGTTATTAATACAGAATTTGAAGGCTATGGTCCATTTAAAGGAGAAATCCCTTATCGTAAACAAGGCTCTCTCATTGCTTTTGAATCCGGCGAAACAATTACCTACGGTCTTTTTAATGCACAGGAACGAGGCACTTTGTTTGTTGGTCCCGGTGAAAAGGTTTACGGCGGCATGATTGTCGGCGAACACGCAAAAAGCGATGACATTGAGGTCAATGTATGTAAAAAGAAAAACCTGACGAATACCCGTTCTTCCGGTGCGGATGAAGCACTGCGTCTTACACCGCCGAAAGAATTAAGTTTAGAGCAGGCACTGGATTACATTGACACTGACGAATTACTCGAAGTTACACCGGAAAATCTTCGTATCCGTAAAAAAATTCTCGATGGAACGGAGCGTTACCGTGCCAAACGAAATGCGGCAAACGCAGCAAAAAGCTAATGTAAAAAAAGAATGTCAATCACGAATGCTTGATTCTGAAACGATATAGGCTTATACTTACAGTATTATTTCGATTTCAGAATTACAGGGGGAAATGTTTTGGGTAATTATAAAGAAAGTATTGCCATCATCATTCCGGCACTGGACCCGGATGAGCGCATGGTATCACTCGTTGGACAATTGCACGACGATGGCTTTTCCAATATCATTTTGGTCGATGATGGAAGTCTTATTGCCAATCGAAAGTATTTTAAAACATGCAAAGAGACTTGCCACTGCAAAATAATCCGCCACGTCGTAAATTTCGGAAAAGGAATTGCACTAAAGTCTGCGTTTAACTATATTTTAGAGCAGCGCCCGGATATCAAAGGTGCTGTAACCGTGGACTGTGACGGTCAGCATGTACTTCCGGACATTAACACTTGCGCAAAACTAACCTATGAGCATCCGGATTCTTTGATTCTTGGCTGCCGTCAGTTTAACGACAAGGAAATTCCTCTGAGAAGCCGTTTTGGAAACAAGTTGACTCGGCAGATGATCCGGCTTTTATGCGGCATACATGTTTCTGACACGCAGACCGGACTCAGAGGACTTCCAACCCCTCTCATAAGAGAGCATTTTGCAAATGTAAAGGGAGAACGGTTCGAATATGAAATGAATATGCTGATTGCTGCGAAGGAATACCAGATTCCAATTGAAGAATTTCCGATTCAGACAATTTATCTGGCAAATAATGAAAGCTCGCATTTTAATCCGTTCATTGATTCGATTCGGATTTACAAAGTGTTTTTGAAGTTTATGCTAAGCTCTTTATCCAGTTTTATTATCGACATTGCTTTGTACTGGCTGCTTGGCTATCTGCTTCGTCCGATCATCTCCGACAAATGGATGCTTCCGTTTTTCGATTTGTCCGTGCTTATATTAATGCGGACTGTGATTTCACGTTTTGCCAGTTCGCTATTTAACTTTTTTGTGAACAAAAATCAGGTGTTTAAAAATGACTCAAGCTCGCCATTTCTTTTCGTAAGATATTACACATTGGCAATTGTTCAGCTTTTGTTGTCTGCTGTTTTAGTCAATCATCTGCTGACATTTATTACTTATTCGACACTTCGCAAATGCATTATCGATACCCTGCTTTTTGCAATCAGTTTCCAGATTCAAAGAGAATGGGTGTTCAAGAAATAAAAAAAAGAAGGATTAGTAAATCAACTCGAAACAAAGGATTCGCTTTGCGAATAAAGTTTCTCACTGATTTATTAATCCTTCTCTTCTATCTATTGCAAATGACATTTTCTATCTTTTATCATCTTGACTTTTTCCTGCATATAGAAAAGGCCAAGCATAGCCGCTGTAATATAAAACGGAACAAATACAAACAAATATCTGGCACGCACTTCAAATATCATAAGGAACAAATTAATCCCAGTCAATGTCATCGCAATGAAAAGTGCTCTTTTATTCCTATTATCAAAAAATATTGCAAAGAAACAAACCAAAATCTGTATAGAAACCCATATACTCTGCAAAATATTATAAATCATCTTATTATCCTGTGCATAATAAAAAGATTGTAATTTTTGTGCAAATTCACTGTGCAGTCCACGATATTCACCAAAGAAATTTCCTTCCCAGCCCCATGCAAATGAGCCATCATCATTTGCAATTATCAATTTCTGCATATAAAACTTTATTGTGCCCCAAATGCCTTTCTCACTTATACGTTGTCTCCACACCTCAATTTGCATTTCCTTTCTCTTCTCCGAATCGGATATTCCCCATGAACGCTCCCTGTCAACGCCAAAATAAGAGCCATATGTTTCCTCATTTGCCCCCATCATCAGATAATGCTGCCATGTCATTTGTGCATCTGCATTCCGCTGGTCATACACAGCATCACTCAAACTATTTATCAGACCCAAAACAATTATGGTTCCTCCTGCAACAATTAAACATTTTGCGGCAATTTCCTTAATTTGGCACTTTCGCAAAAAAAATATTTCTGCCAGAACAATTGCAAGCAAAGCAATCACCACCGTCGGCTTGATTTTTATCCCCAGCGAAGCCGCTATCACAATTCCTATCCATGATGCATAACCCTTTTTCTCATCTTTCATGGAACAATAAAAATACAAAACCGCACTCAAAAAAGGAAGTACATATGTATCTGAATAAGGGATTATAATCCATGGGTTGAATCCTAAAAAAACTGTGCAAATGATTATAGACAGGAAAGTCACTTTTCGACTATGCGTTAATTTCCAAACAGTCATCACAGTAAACACAATGGCAGCATCTGTGGAAATCACCCCTGCAACAATCGTAGGAAAATAATTATCTACACATCCAAATAAAGATGACAGATATTTTATTCCGGCAAAAATAATCGTCAAAAAAATATTATTCGGATAAGCATTAAAATAATTCTGAGAAAACGAATCTCCTCTTTGGCTGATCCAATCCTGAATTGTTCCACCATGTGTCACAATATCTGCTGCCGACTGCAGTATACCGACATCCCACGTCGTATAAAAATAGATACATTTACACAGATACATCTGCATCACAAATATAATTACCGCATAAAATACGCAAAACATAACAACTCTGTTTTTTTTGCAAACACAACTTGCTATTTTTCTCGTGCAGCATATAAAAAAAAGGAGGGAAATTGCTGTCAACCCAATCAATGCCAGCAAAGCATTCAACAATTGATAATGTAACGGAAACACATCACCTGCAAGTCTTCCGAACTCAAGCAAAATCATAACCACAATAAAAATGTGTAAGCAAAGAAATATCTTTTTCGCTGCCACACACAAAAAATTTTGTATTTTTTCCACTATCACTTTCTCTTTGCATTCCTTTCCCCGTCAAAACAAAATCTCTGAACTCTTACTCGGCCCGGTCTACATCATTTAGAATATCCTGTATAGCAAATCTCGGACGGCCTTTCGTCTCTAGATACATCTTTCCAATATATTCACCGACAATACCTATCGCAAGAAGCTGCAAACCGCCAAGCGCCCAGATAGAAACCATAAGACTGCTCCAGCCAAGTACCGTTGCACCCATTGCATGGCGCACAATCGAATAGATCAGGATTCCAAGGCTTGCCAAGAAGATGACAAGACCAAGGCTTAATATAAAGCGGATTGGTTTGACACTAAATGAAGTGATGCCGTCAAATGCAAACGACAACATTTTCTTCAGCGGATATTTGCTCTCTCCTGCAAAGCGCTCCTGTCTTTCATAGTATACGTTGTCTGCCGGATATCCGATTAACGGTACAATTCCGCGTAAAAAAAGATTGACTTCCTTGTAATTTTCCATCTGCATTAAAACACGCTTACTCATCAAGCGGAAATCTGCATGATTAAAGACAATGTCAACCCCCATCCATTTCATGATTTTATAAAATCCTTCTGCCGTAAATTTCTTAAAAAACGTGTCTTTTTTTCGGCTGCTGCGCACACCGTAAACAACATCAATTCCATGATTAAATTTATCTACCATCTCATCAATAGCATGAATATCATCCTGTAAGTCAGCATCCATTGAAATCGCTGCATCACAATGATCCTTCGCATACATAAGGCCGGCAAGCACAGCATTCTGATGTCCGCGGTTTCTGGAAAGATTCAATCCACTGACAAGTGTATATTCTTCATGCAGACGGCAGATAATCGGCCATGTCTGATCTTTTGAACCATCATTCACATAAAGAATCCGGCTTTTTTCACTAATCTCACCTGCATCGATCAATTTTTGCAATTTATCACTTAACTGTTTTGTCGTCTCATCAAGCACCTCTTCTTCATTATAACAAGGTACAACCATATAAATTATTTTACCCTTTGACATACCTGTCCTCCTATATTATCACATTATTATGGGCATTATACCACAGTTTTCATATATTTGCAAAACATTTGACTTTTTACCTATAAATCGTTATAGTATATGAGGTATCTATTAACACTTGGGGAAAGGAACATACAACCATGAACAAGCAGTCTCGTTACATGCTAAGACAAAATTTGTCCTACTATAAAAATCGGATAAAATACGGTATTACAAAACTGCACTCGACAGTCTCTGACAACTATATTGTCTTTGAATCCTATGGCGGAAAAAAAGCCACTGACAGCGTGCGTGCCATATATGACGAGCTGCAAAAGGATGAAAAATTCCGCTCGTTTTATTTTGTGTGGGCATTCACTGACCCTGCAGCGCATTTTGATTTACTGGAAAACCATCATACCATACTGGTGAAGAAGGGAACTTCTGCCTACCGCAGATATTATGCCAGTGCTCGTTACTGGATTAACAATATCACAGTTGCTGATTATCTAAAACCACGAAAAACCCAAATCTATATCGAGACTTGGCATGGTACACCATTAAAGAGACTCGGCTGTGATATCGAAACAGATTCCGATCCTCGTCAGACACGTTCTCATATGCACAGACGATACCGGGCAAAAGGGAAAAAAGTAACCTTTTTTCCATCTCCGTCTCCTTATTATAGTGAAAAAATAGCTTCTGCTTTTGCAATCGGAGATCCTTCTGTAAAATTTGTCGCAAGTGGATATCCTCGCAATGATAAACTTTTTCATTATACAAGTGAGGAAATCCAAAAGAAAAAGGAAGCATTACATATTCCGGAAGGGAAAAAGGTTCTTCTCTATACACCAACCTGGCGTGACTCATCACTGGATGAAAATGGGGCATTTTCCTTGCCGGATGGTTTTGATGTCAATGTACTGATGGACATGCTCGGCAGCGATTATATTCTTTTATTTCGCGCCCATCACCAAATTGGAGCGGCAAAAATAAAAGATAACCCTGTCATATATGACGTAAGTGACGTAGAGTCGGTCAATGATTTGTATTTAGTCAGTGATTTAATGATTACGGACTACTCTTCCACCATGTTTGACTATGCAAATTTAATGCGTCCGATGGTTTTTCATATGTACGACGCAGATTCCTACGAACAAGATGTGCGTGGTCTTTACCTGTCGCCGGAAGAATTACCGGGACCAATCACAAAAACGGAACAGGAACTGGTTGATGCCATCCACCGTCAGGAATGCGAATTTCCTTATCGAGACAAGCAATTGGAATTTAACCAAAAATTTAATCCATATGAAGATGGGAATTCCGGCAAACGAGTGATTGATATGTGTCTTAGGGCACTGCCTCATAAGAGAACCCTCTACGAACGTTTTGTACGCTATACAAAAAAAACGCTCAACCGAATGCGCATTTTATGGCTGTTACTGCGTTATAATGTTCTCGGATTTTTCCGCTCTCACGGAATGTTCCATAACAATAATAGTTTACGCCTCGAGCGTTTGAAGGACAGTCACAAAGGAGAACGGTGTTTTCTCATTGGAAACGGTCCCAGTCTGACCGGTGAAGATTTACATTTATTGAAAGATGAATACACCTTCGGTACAAACATGGTATACAAAATTTTTGACAAAACCGACTGGCGTCCGTCATTTCACTGTGTATCTGACACAATTTACGCATCCAAGCTTGGCATCGAACTTTCCAAAATGGTAAAGGCTCCTCTGTTTACAACAGAGCGCACCTATCGCCGCATGCGCAAAAAACCGGTCGATACCACTTACGTCCATACCATTCCAACCGAACGCTACAAAGTCCGCGGAAACATTCAGGCATACTGCATGATTAAGGCAACCGTACTTTCTCTAGCTGCCGAAATGGCGTTTCATATGGGCTTTAAAGAAATTTATCTGCTCGGTGTGGATTGTACAAACCCTCATGATAAAGGTGGACATTTTACAGATAATTACACAACAAAAGAGGTAGCAGAAACCGATATTAACCGAATCAAGACAAGAATGCATGCAGATACTTTAACAACCAGGCAAATTGGGGAGCACATCATAGACCGCTCCATGGAAGTATATGCACTTCTTGATTCATATGCAAAGAAACATAATATTCATATCTATAATGCCACACGCGGTGGAAATCTTGAAATCTTTCCACGCGTAAAACTTGAAGATGTTTTGAGTAAAGAAATGGAGGAATCAAAATGAAGATAATCGGTGTTATTCCGGCACGTTATAAATCCAGCCGTTTTCCGGGAAAACCATTGGTTGAAATCTGCGGAAAACCAATGATATACTGGGTCTATCATCAGGCTATGAAAGTCAAGGAACTTAACGAAATTTATGTTGCCACAGATGACGAAAGAATTCGTGCAGTATGCGAAAAATACGACATGAATGTAAAAATGACAAAAGATACCCATCAGACAGGCTCCGACCGCGTAGCAGAGGTTGCCGAACACACGGATGGTGATTTGTATATCAACATTCAGGGCGATGAACCTGTCATTAACCCGGAAATGATCCGAGAAGTGATTTCCATTTTTACGGAAGATGAATCGGTTTATTTTGGCAGTTTAAAAAAGGAAATCACAGATCCTGATGAAATCCGTGCCACAAGCACAGTAAAGGTAGTAACAAACGACACGGGAGATGCAATGTATTTCTCCCGCTCTGTTATTCCGTCCAATATAAAAGACGGTCAGTTAGCACGAGTTTTTCGCCATGTCGGAATCTATGCTTATAAAAAAGATTTTTTGTTGAAATTTGCAAATATGGAGCAGACAGAATTGGAAAAAGGTGAAGGTATTGAACCACTGCGTGCCTTGCAAAAAGGATATCACATGCGTTTAAAAGAAACAACCTATACCTCCATTGGCGTGGACTTACCGGAACACGTTGCCTTGGTTGAAAACATAATAAGAAAAAACAATGTGTCCATTTGACATATTTTCTTCACATATCTTTTTTATTTTATAAACCAAAGGATTTTTAACAAAAGGAGATGCTATTATTATGACTATAACAAAAAAAGCCTTATTTTTCTTGGGTGCTGCATTTTTTTTAACATGCAGCAGTACTTATATCAAAGTACAGGCAGCTCAGGATATGCCTGATAAATCCGTACAAATCGGAAAAAAAACTACAATGCAAGTGAAAGATTCAACACTTTCAACGCAAAACAAAGCCGCTTGGATATGGAAAAGCAGTGATTCCAGCATTGCTTCCGTAAACAAACATGGAACCGTCACCGGAAAGAAAAAGGGAACCGTTACAATTTCTCTCAAAATTCCCGGTAAACCAAACGATATTACAGCTTCTGTACGTGTCGTTTCCTATTTTCGTACCAAATCAATCAAAATAACAAACAAACCAAAAGAAGCCATGGCAACCGGCGATAGACTGGAATTGAAAACATTGGTAAAACCCCATAATGCGCGTTTTAAGAAAGTAATTTTCACCTCCTCAAATAAAAAAGTTGCGTCTGTTTCAAAAAAAGGCATTGTAAAAGCCAAAAAAAAAGGTTCTACAACCATAACCGCTTCGGTAAAAGGAACAGAAAAGCACACTTCATTTAAATTAAAAGTAAAAAAACGCATCAAGATAAAAAAAATCACACTTTCCGGAAAAAATACCGCACTTGTTGGTGAACAAATGGCACTGACAACTACTCTTTCTCCAAAAAACACAACGGATGATACCCTTGTTTTTTCGTCAAGCAATCCAAGTGTTGCCACAGTCAATGAGGATGGTGTTGTCACATCCCACCATGCAGGAAAGGTTACTATAACAGTTCGCGTGAAAGAAAGCAAAAAAAAGGCAAAACATCATATTACTATTGAGGATATACCATATACCTCAATAGAATTTGCAAAGAACAATCCTGTTTCGTTAGAATCCGGAACATCACATAAAATGCAGTTAGTCACAGGTCCGGCCAACGCAACGGATCATCGAATCAAATGGACATCCAGCAACAAAACCGCTGCAACCGTTGATGAAAATGGTACAGTAACTGCCCTTCGTCCAATTGAAACTGTTACTATTACTGCAGTATATAAGACAAATCCAGCTCTTACATGCAGCTGGAATCTTAAAATCACTCGTACAAAAGGCTACATTACGAAACAAATGTTAGATAACCTTGACTTAACTGCCATAAAAAAAGTGATGATTACCGCACATCCGGATGATGAGACACTTTGGGGCGGCGGACATCTTATAGAAGGTGAATATCTCGTTGTCTGCATGACGCATGGCTGGAATCCAAAACGAAGAACAGCCTTTGAGCAAACAATGCGTACAACAAATGACAAATACCTGATTTTGGATTACCCGGACGTCCGAAAAACATTTAGTAACGGAAAATATGAAACCGATATGCTTTCCACATGTAAAAATGCTATGCAGGAAGATATTAATCTTATCTTATCCTACAAAAAATGGGATTTGATTGCCACTCATAATCCTTTTGGTGAATATGGAAAGTTTTTACACAAAACGATTTCCCAAATGGTAACACAATGTTATAATAAGATGACCAATAAATCTGCTACACTATATTATTTTGGACGCTATTACAATTCAAGCAACAAAATTCCGGGAGAACAGATTGCCCTGGAACTTCTTGCAATTAAAAATAGCATGGTAGACCGCTACTATCCAACAGCGAAAGGGGCCATTGTCGCATTTGGACATATGATACCATATGAGAATTGGCTTCTTCCATCAGAATGGTAGTATCAATTTTAACAGGGAGGTTTTTATGAAACGAGTAAATATATTAGATTGTACACTGCGCGATGGTGCATACCTGATTGACAGTCAATTTGGCAATACCGCAATAAAAGGAATTATTGAAGGTTTAACAGAAAGCGGCATAGATGTTATTGAATGCGGATTTCTGAAAGACGAACCACATCGGGAGGGCACAACCATCTTTAATAATGCTACACAGCTCCGCTCATTTTTACCTACAGACAAAAGGCATTCATCTTATGTCTGCCTTGCCGATTACAGCCGATACCATATTGATAACTTAGAGCCTTATGATGGCACTTCGATTGATGGTGTACGTGCCTGCTTTTTTAAAAACGAACGTTTTGAGGTTATTGATTTTTGCAAAGCAATCGTCAATAAAGGATACAAACTTTATGTGCAGCCTGTTGACATATTAGGATATACAGATGCTGAACTTTTAGACTTGATTGAAAAAATAAATGAATTGGAACCATATGCTTTTTCCATCGTCGATACCTTCGGTTCTCTGTATCGTGAGGATTTACAGCGTGTATTTTATCTGGTTCATCATAATTTATGGGCAAATGCTAAAATTGGATTCCACTCACATAATAACCTGCAGATGTCCTTTGCTCTATCTCAGGATTTTATCGATATGAGCCAGGGACTCCGCGATATTGTTGTAGACAGCACAATGGCAGGCATGGGACGTGGCGCAGGAAATACAAATACAGAACTTGTCATGCAGTATATGAACCGTAAGTTTAATAGTGGTTATGATATTGATATTGTTTTAGATCTTATAGACAATTATATCGACGGTTTCCATAACAGTTATGAATGGGGCTACTCCATCCCATATTTTCTTGCCGGTTCGCACAGTGCGCATGTAAACAACATCTCCTACCTTTCGGCAAAGGCAGGAATTGCAAGCCGCGATATTAACTTTTTACTAAACCGTTTGGACCCGGTGGAGCGAAAACGGTACGACTACTCGCTTCTCGAAAAGACCTATTTGGATTATCAAAATACACACTGCGAGGATGATTCTGCCATTGCATCACTTCAAAATGCACTCAGTGGGAAAGATATTTTGGTTCTTCTTCCCGGTCACACGATTAAAACATGCCAGGGACAAATTCAGCATTTTTATAAAGAGAAGAATCCTATTGTAATTAGCGTTAATCTTCTCACCGATTGTTATCCGATTGATTTTGCATATTTCAGCAACAAAAACCGGTACCAGTATTGGCGTAATGAAGCGGCTTTTAATAAATGTAAAAAAATTGTGACATCAAATGTAACGACAAGGAAAGATGATAATCTCTTTATTATCGATTTTCTGCGATTGGTAAAATGCGGTTGGGAGCAGCTCGATAATTCTGGCGTGCTTCTTCTTCGTCTGCTAGACCTGATGAATGTGAATAGCATTTCCATCGCAGGTTTTGATGGTTACAGCCATAATAGTGAAAATCCGAATTACGTTGAAAAAGCCATGGAAAAAACCAGAAATACATTAAATGCTGAAGAAGCAAATAAAGATATAAAAAGCATGCTTGTTGATTATAAAAATACGAGAAAATCAAGTTGCCCTATCTCATTCATTACACCATCTTACTTTGAAACGGTAATGGATGAATAATTACTAATACCGGAGGTACTCACATGAAAAAAGATTTTTCAAATATTAAATTGTTTGCAATGGACGTCGACGGAACATTAACCGATGGAAAAATTTATATTGGTAATGACGGTGAGGTAATGAAAGCATTTAACGCAAAAGATGGATTAGGTATTAAACTCTTAATAAAAAAGGGTATTGTTCCTATTATCATCACCGGCCGCCGTTCAAAAATTGTCACCAGACGATGCGAAGAAATAGGGATTACCGTGCTTTATCAGGGTGTTCGCGATAAAGCTGATATCTTGAAAAATGTAATGGCGAAATATGACTGCACTCCTGAACAAACGGTATATATTGGTGATGATATGAATGATCTGTCTGCAATGCAAACAGCCGGCATTACCTTTGCACCGGCTGACTGCGCTGCCGCATTGCTTCCATATGTTGATTTTGTTCTGACTCAAAAATCCGGCGACGCTCCTGTACGTGAGGCCATTGATATAATTTTGGAAAACAGACTTACACTGTCCGATTATGAAAGCATCTGATTTTCTTGACTCCTTTGGATAATCCGGTAAAAAGCCAGTAAACAGCTGCTGCTGAAGCAAAAGAAACCACTGTCAGCACGATAAAAATTAATATCGGATTTCCGAAGGAATATATAAATTTCTGTCCAAATTGAAACACGTAAAAACTATGAATCAACCAAACAAAAGTAATATATCTTCCTGCCTTTTTTGACACCCAGATAACTCCCGGAATTTTCTTAATAAGCATAACACACGCATAAATCATAGGTCCAACCAGGAAAAAGTCATAAGAAGATCCAATTTTATAACGCATATAAAAACCTGCAGCCGCAACAAATAATAATACAGGGTAACTTAATATTCCTTTCGGTAATATCTGATGATAATACGAGAATACCTGATACTTTGCAAAAATCATACCAAATAGATAAATTGGAAGTAGGTAAACAACGTTGCAAAGCAGAATTCCCCATACTGTCCCTTTAAAGTCAATCAACATATCATAACTCATCAACCTAGGGATACCATACAAAGAAAACAAAGCAATCCCCAAAACAACGAGAAAATCTGTAAAGAAATCAGCTTTTTTTCTCTTTAAAAACCGAAGCATAAGCGGCGTCATCATAAGTAAAAATATGTATGGCATAACAAACCACCACTCACCATTATACTTTTCAAATCCAAGCATGCTAAGAATAATGCTTTCAAAATCATATTGAATTGTCCATGAGGATGTAAGATTTACCTTTGTCACACCTAATATAAAATCAATTGGAACAAAAATAATCATAACCTGCCATATGTATTTTAAAAACCGAAATATACGATTTGCAATCATTTTCGAAATTGATTTACTTTTACGCATACTCAGATATGTTCCATATCCACTAAGGAACAAAAAGAACGCAACACACACCTTAAAAGAAGCACAGATTGCTGCTTCTATAGGCTGCCCGCGAAACATATATAAACTCTGGTACATATTCTCAGGCAAAATCCGATCCGTAAATCCAAATAAGTGATGCAAAAGCATCAAACTAATAGCAATTAATTTCGCAATTGATGTGTCGGATTTTGAAAAATGATAGTGTTTCACTTTATCCTCTCCCCTCTAAGGTAATCTCTCCATGCAAAAAAGCCATCGGCAGCTAACAAAATCATAATAGGAATAAATACAACTAAATATCTTGAATTACATTCCCAAATAGTCTGAAACAATGCTATTCCAAGCATCGTAATACTTGAAGCAAAAATCGGCATATCCACCGCTTTTGCATCAGATTTTCTTTTTACTGCAAATCGTGCCGATAAAAACATCCCAACAAGTATTAAGCCATAATATAGCGTCATATACAAAAGAGCTATCCAGTATTTGCTTCCTTTTAATGTCACAAATTGTTTTAATATATTGTCAGGCTCCTGTGGGCCTTCAGCTAAATATACACAGCTGGCAAGTGTAGCATCTCCCCATGTTCTAACTTGTTTATCATAACCAAAAAATTTAAAACTTTCATGGAAAGAACGTGCCTTCAATCGTTTCTTAATCTCTTTTATATTAGCTTCTTTTTTCTTTTCATATGAATTAAATGAAATGGTAAAATCGACATCCTCCTGCTGATATCCCCCATATCCAAGTGCCATCATAATCCAATGGGTCAGCGGAAATTCATAGGCATCGCAATACGATTCTTCTAACGGAATTACAGAAGACTTTACATAATTACACAATCCATGACCGACTCCAAACGAAATTGCTACAATGACAATACCGGCAATAATCTTTTTCCATGATTTTTTTTGAAGTAATAAGCAGGCGAAAACTGCAATAAAGAGAATAAACACAGTAACTTTAACTGAAAATGCAGCAGATGCAGCCACTCCAAATAAGCACAACCAGCAAAAAACTTTCCAGCCGGGTTCACTCAAAACAGCCTTCGTGTAGCAATACAGCATAACTACCAGCAAAAGCATTCCTGCTATATCCGTATAAGCATACATAGCCCATAACCACAACGGCATACAAAACCATGTCATTAAACCAACAAAAAATGCCTTCTTTTCATTCCAAATAAGAACCGCTATGTGATGAAGCAACAAGATAGATGCCACTGTCATAACACATCCAAGTGCTATAGACGCTAAATAAAATTCATTTAGCCCCGTCTCCGGCCATATAAAATGAACCATTCTGAAAAAGAATGTCAAAATACAATACCAAAACTGATTATTCGGATATCTTGCAAAGTACGTAGTATCTGTCAACTTATCTGTTAATGTATACTCACTTGCAGAACGAATTACTTTTCCCCAATCCCATGAAAAAATCTGCACACGCACGGAATAAGCAACAAAAAACATAAACACAGCAAAAACAATGCTTATGACATAAAAAACAATCTGATAATTTATCTCTTTAAAGGCAATTCGTTCTCTCATAAAAAAATGATATATTCCATAAACAACAATTGGCAGTAAAATCATCGCAAAAAAAGATTTTTGTATCAAACTGCTAAAGGCAATCAAAGCAATGCCGTACACAAACACAAACCAAAACCATTGCCCCGCTTTAAAAAAATGATCTTTACATGTCTTTTTCATCATCTCTGTCGATTTCGAATTCATCATGTTCTTCTGTTTCCCCTTCAAAATAAATCAGCCTTACCTCATTAAATACAATCTCATTCATCAAAATATCCGCATCTGCTTCTGCAATATGAATTCCAAACACAGCACGATCCCATTCTTTCGGAATCGCAATGGCAAACCCTGCATGATAGTAGCATCGCAGACGTTTTCCAAGAATATAAATTTGTTTACGGCAAATAAATTCTTCTGAATTAATCCGTACACCGTTATGCTCGGCAAAGATATAATCTTCTTTTTTCATAGCGTAAATCGGTGTGCAGAAACGCCCTCTCCACATACCGTTAAACTCCGATTCCTCATCTTCTATGATATGGAACAATTTAACGGAACGCTCAGACATTCTGGCTAATTCAACGCCCTTATACATAAGTACACAGTCATTGTCCTTGTAGACACGTTTGGCACGCACCTGTTTTCCGGCACGCATTGAGAGCATTCCCTCAATAATCGGAAGTGACGTCGGAATCTGTAAAATGTATTTCACTTTTATCTTTTTTAATACCTTCTGCACATCATCTCTGAGTGCCGCCAACTCTTCTTCCGATAAAATTTCTTCGATAATGCTCTGCTTACTTTTCATCATCATAAGCCGCATATGATACGCTACCATGTACTGCACATAAGGAATAATACGATGGTGCTTTTTCCTTGAGTAGGCAAATAACTGTCCATAACCGGACGATAACAGCGTTGTATAACGCTCTTTTTTATGCCATGCCGTATCGACAAGAGAGGATTCATCTTCTCTCTTTCTATAGTAATAATGCGTTCCGGCAATCAATCCGTATTTTCCCTGAGAAACAATCACCTGATTCACAGCCAGCGCATCTTCCCAAAAACTCAGCGACTCATCAAAATGCAGTTCATCAAGTACCGCATGCCTTAAAAACACGCCGCCTACATAATAATGAGGATACGTATAATCCTTTTTAATATCAACAACATCCGTCTTTTCAAAACGCCAGTTTAATCGCTGCTCACCTTCATAAGCATCAAAATAACGAATTCCTATAGCCGCCACAAAGACATCTTCATGTGCATCAAAATACTGCACCGCTTTTTCCATTGCATCATCCGCTAACTTGTCATCCGAATCTAAAAAAGTAATAAGTTCGTCACCCATCTCTCCCGCAATCCGTACGCCTTCATTGCGAAGTGCAGAAACACCCTGGTTTGTGTCATAGTGCTTTACTAAAATCTGCTTTGGATACTGCTTCTGATACTGCTCACAAATGGCAAATGAGCCATCTGTACTGGCATCATCTAACAAAATCAACCGGATATGCTCTGCAAAAGACAGTGTCTGGCAAATGACACTGTCTATTGTTTCCCGTAAATATTTTTCTGTATTATAAATTGGTACAATCACTGCTATCATAAGATACCTCATTTCTCCCAAAGCATAATCGTCTTTCCAAAGGACTTCTGAATGTCCATCTCAAATGCTTTTTTCATATCAGCTATCGAACGAACCGGAATTACCGCACCTACAATATTAGACAGGTAATTGATAATTTCCGGATGCTCTCTATATAATTCAACCGTCTTTTCAAAATCCACTCTTCCGCTTCGGCTGCTTCCGAATACTCTCAATCCTTTTTCCAAAATCATGCGGGTATTAATCGGTACCGGATACTCCGATACTCCTAATATAGAGATCGTTCCCTCAGGCTTAATAAAATCAATAATCTGGTCGATTGCCTTTCCGGAACCGGCTCCACCCACACACTCAAAAGCATGATCTAATTCCATATTCTCCGGAATGTCACTTACCTGATACGTTGCGTCAGCAAATGTAAAATCAGAAAGCTTGTCTTTGCTGACACCAAAAATATACAGTTTTGTATCCGGGAACATTGTTTTGAAAAATACAGCCGTAATATAACCTAAATTACCATCGCCCCAGATACCTACCACATTTCTTCTACCATGTGCAAAACGGTCAAAGCGTGAAATCGCATGAACACTGACACTGACAATTTCCGTAAATGCCGCTACTTCTTTGTTGATTCCCTGTGGCAGACGAACTAATCTGTCCTTGCGGATTTTAACATATTCCTGCATAAATCCATTAAATCCGCTGGCACGGAATTTACTCGAACGGAGATAGTTCTCCGCAATAAACTCATCTTCTTCTACCGGTGTATTCGGTATCATCACAACTTCTTCCCCCGGCTCAAACTCGCCACTTGGGTCACGAAGTACAACACCAATCCCTTCATGAATCAATGCCATCGGCAGTTTCTGACGAAGTACATGTTCTTCCCTAAGCCCCTGATAATATCTCTGGTCTGCATTACAAATCGAAAGATGTGTCGGCCGAACGATAATGTCATCATCCTGCAATCCGATGTTTTCATAAGTGACCTCGAATTTACGAGGAGCCACCAACTGGTATACTGTATTAAGCATTCGCTCTTAATCCTCCTGCTCCGACTGAATCAATGTTTCTGCCACACGCAAATCATAAGGATAAGTTATCTTAATGTTTGATACTTCTCCTTCTACGAGATATACGTCTTCGCCCTTCATAACAAAAATCTTCGCTGCATCCGTAAGAATTTTCTTTTCCTCATCGGTCAAAGATTCATACAGCGATTTCAGTTTCTTTAAGCGGAATGTCTGCGGCGTCTGTCCCTGATACATCTTACTGCGGTCCGGCACAGATGAAATCACCTTGCCATCTTCACTCTGTACAATCGTATCAGTCGCAGCTACCGCCGTATCGCAGGCACCATACTCCAGTGCATAACGAATATTTTCCTCAATAATTCTATGTGTCACAAATGGACGGACAGAATCATGAGTCAAAATAATCGTATCATCATCCACTTCATAGTTTTCTTCAATATAAGAAATGGCATTCATAATCGTCTCATTTCTTGTTGTACCACCTGCCATCACAGCAATACGGTTTGTCTCCCCCAAATATTTTTTTATAAGATTCTTGGTGTGTGAAATCCACTGTTCCGGACACAAAACAAGGATTTTTTCAAATTTATCATTCACAAAGAACTTTTCAATTGTGTGAATAATAATCGGTCTGTCACCAATATTCATATACTGTTTCGGTTTCTCTACATTTCCCATGCGGCTTCCAACACCGCCTGCTAACAATACTCCAAATATCATAATCTGCTAAAACCTCCAAAAAAATTCGTTGTTTTTATCATATCACAGATAGTTTGTCATTTCAACTCATCATCGAGGCGAAGTTTCCATTTACCGGACAAAATCGCACGGCAGCATGCATCAAATGGTTTCAAGCAGCAAATCAAGGTCACCACAATTCCAAGTAAAACAAGTATAATTTCCCATGTATTTGGGAAATTATGATATAGTGCCTTGTACCAACAAGAATGCACAAAAAGGTTAATGAAATTATAATGAAATACATAAACACCCAAAGTTCTCGTTCCTAATTGAGAAAAAATATTCTTTCCTTTTGGAATAATGCATAAAAAAGCGAACACAAGCCCAAAGGATAACACATACGTAAACAACCGTAAAATACCACCATAAAATGCACCATGCGTAAGTGCCTCATAACTTCTTCCCGTCAACAGAAATCTCGCCCAAAATAATTTATCAATTCCGACATAGCAGACTAAAAAATATATCAGGATAACTGCCACAGAAACTATTTTCAACTTTCTATTTTCTGTCCATTTCGTAATTGTATCCATTGACAATGCATATCCAGCATAAAAAAATGGATAAAAAATTGCAATCCTCAACCAGCAGAAAAGATTCGTATCTATATTGGAGTAACCTGCTGCCATTGAAACAAAAACAGATACAATCAAAACATAAGCAGGTCGAAATTGTTTGGTATAAAACGTAATTAAATACATGAAAAATAACGCAAGAATAAACCAAGCGGCACCCGGTTCCCTGAAGAAATCAACCGATATAAATGTTCCTCCATTCATAATACCGGATACAAAATAACCAAACATTTTCATAAACAAATAAACCAGCAGATATGGTACTACTTTTACAATTTTTCTTTCCTTCACAGTTTTCTTGGAAAACATACCGGAAATCAGAAAAAAAGCCGGCATGTGAAACGTATAAACGGAGAAGAACAAGGAATTTACCAATTTAGAACTTCCTAAATAATTTTCGTAAAAATGGCAAATAACAACCAATATTATTAACACAAATTTTGCATTATCCCATTTTGCAATTCGATTCATCTTTTTCCTCTCTTTCTCATTCAATCTAACAAGCATTTCAACGTTTGATCATATACATTTTTCTCAATACCATATGACATACTTGCGTTAAAATCCGCCTGTGCTCTATTGCACACATCCACCTGATATGCTGCCTCACACAACCTCCCGGCATTTTCAAAATACATTTCCGGATATTTTAAACTAACATATTTTTCAAAATAATTTTTGTTGTAGTGGCAAACATATAAAGGCTTTTCTAAAATTGAAAATGCAGAAGCCAAACGTCCGTTATTTGTCACCAAAACATCTGTAACATACAACAAATCCGGAACCGGGAGAATCCGGTTTACATAGCCAAAGCTTCTTTTGTATTGATTTCCCATAGAAAATGCATTTTCCATCAAAATTTCACTGTTTGTAAAAACAAACCATTCTTCCCCAAGCTCTTTCATCCATTGCTTTACATCAATAGTTTCCCAATCCTTCCTTTTCATCTCTTCATCACCATATACAATAACAGAAAGAATCTTTTTGTCTCTTGCATGCGGAAAGTAATAATAAATCAGTTCCGAGACATTCTCTCTTCTTTTAGCATCCCCTATATCATAGGCAAACGGCAGGGAAACACCCTCGATTATTTCTTTATCTTCTAAACGGTACGCCCGTTTTAACAAATCTGCCGTAAATGGAGAGCCAGGAATGATGTGCGTAAATCTTGCAAAGGTATTTAAATTAAATTCTTTTCCTTTTGACTCCATTAAAAACATATTCTTAAACTGGTAATCATACGGAACACCCAGTAAAATCCGACTGCCTTCCGGTGCTAAGTTATTAATTTTAGTTGATAGAGAAGCATCCACACAGACAACATTTGTCATACCCTCCATAAAATCCTTTTTCGCACGGCGGTAACCATGTGCTGCCAGTGGATTTTTATGTCTTTCATTATTCAAATAATAGCGGAGCTTTACATCCTCTCCGGATTGTTTCGCAAGATAATCTTTCAAAAGCGCAAGGTCATTACTCAGCCCACGTCCGCGGCTGCTCAAAAATGTAATTTCTGTCTCATTCATGTTTCGCTTCCTCCATATACTGATTAATCATAGCGGCAATCCGCTCACTGCTGTGTCCGTCACACGCTCCCATATATTTTTCAATGAACTGGTCATATTTTTCTGTCAATGTATCTTTTTCCGGTGACTTTAGATACGCTGTAAGTGCCTGCTGCGTCTCATAAACATCCCCCGGCAAATCATCCGGATAATTCAGATAAAAGCCCCGGTTATAATTGAGTAAATCATAACAGTAAAATGCTATTGGTTTTCGCAAAAGCGCATATTCAAAAATAACAGAAGAATAATCCGTTACCAGCAAATCCGATACCAACATCATATCATTTGTGGAGAAATCTCTGATAACTTCGATATTGTCATAAGACTTCTCTACAATTTTATTTTTCATGACCGGATGCGGGCAGATTACAAATATCTGATTTGGCAGTAAGTCTTTTGATAATTTATCAAAATCCAAATCCGGTTTAAACTGCGTTCTGTCATCCCCTATATCACGAAATGTCGGTGCATATACAATAACATAGCGGTCTTTGAATTCCGGATGTGCGGCATATACTTTCTGCTTTGTCTCATCCATCAGCTTTTCATCATAAAATGCATCCGTTCTCGGACATCCCAACGCCTTTACCTTGTGCACATCGATATCAAAGGCATCCGCATAAATACTTCTTATTCTGTCACTGCTTACCGTCACCATATTGTACTGCACATGATAAGCATGATCCGCAGCAATCGACATGTTGGTTCCCCGCTGTCCGAATTTCTTAAACGCACCGCAGGCATGCCACAACTGTACAACACGCTGGCTCTGACGCAGCTGGAAGTGACGCAGATAACGGTTATAGTCATCCGTCACAATAACACGGCTTGTAATGTTTTTATAGTACATATAAAGTTTCGTAAAAGGATTATGTGGCAGACGCTTGGCACAAATCACTTTCTTTCCTTTGACATACGGATATAGTGCTTTTGCATTACCCTCTAGTTCACCGTCTTTTCGCACCGTAAAAAACAGCACCTGCTCTTTTACCGGATAGCGTCGCAGGAAATTTACCATCTTACGGAACAAAATCTGACCGATGTTTTCAGACGGGAAACGAAGCATCTTCGGCATAATCTCATTTAAATCCGGAACAATCTCCGGGCTGTTCAAATCTGCTTTTCTATCTACCAAATATTCCTTCATCATCGGAATGGTTTCCTTCGTTCCAACATAATCCACATATGTTGCTTCCAAATCCTCATAGAATACAATACGGTCATTCATAAACGTAAAATATCCTCTATGGTACCACTTTGTCAGATGTGACAGCAGACTTTTTGACTTATCTAGGGTTTGATTTTTCAAAAATTCCGTCTTGAAAAATTTATTGGCAAGTGTGTAATCCATACCCATGTATGGGTTATTTTCATAGCCTGTCTTTACGGAATTCAATGCCACCGTGCTGAAAAGTACCGCCTGCATATCTCCAAAATTGCGGTGATATATCAATTCTGACATAAAATCTGCCGGTGATTTGATAAAGTTCTTAACCACATACTTAAATGCATTATTCGCATAACTGACTTTGGCATCCGCAAAAGTAATGTATGGCGTCTGTGCCTGTTCCAATGCCTGATAATACAGTTCATCTCTTGTTTTTACATCAAAAAACTCCATATTATCCTGTAAAAATCCGGCTTTTTCCACTGTCTCTTTCCAGAAAAGCGGCATTATAATCCGAATGGCAATCAGATTTTGCAGTGTCAGACTCTGAATACTTAACAAAAATTTTTCTTCCTGTTCTTTCTCCCCATAAAGGGCAATGGTAAACCACGCATGAGAAAGCAAATCCTCTTTGTCTACCGCCAGATTGTCAAGTGCAAATTCCGGGTGAGAATCTTTTAACATCGAAATATCACGCATATCCAATGTTGAAATTTTATCATTCATTTCTGAAACCAGATGCGTAATTGTCTCCTTTGGCAGTGTCCAGTATTTCGCATAAAACTGATCCAACAGAATCTGCACTTCTTTTCGGCTGATTTCATTTAAATATTTGTGAATATCGTCATTATTCTCTTTTACTTCCTCAATATCTTTGTACTGTGGGAAATCAATTAAAATACTTTCTTTTGCCGACTCCAAAATCAGCCGGTGTGCCTCAATGTAGTCTTTGATTTTCCAAGAAGAAATCGAAGCCGTAATCGACTCCGCCTCACCATCAAACATTCTGCGGTAATGGAAAATCACACGGTCAAGTCCGGTAATTCGGTTCGTACGGTATACATAACGCATCAAAAATGCCCCATCCTCCGAATAGGAAATCGGTGGAAGACGCAGTTCATACTGCTCAATAATTGAGCGTTTAAATAATTTATTACACAGCGAAAACGTCCACAGAATCTGCGGCTCATATTTGTCTATTTTTTCCATCCGCACCAAATCATTGATTCCATTGACTGCAAAAGTCTGAAAACGATTAAAAATATCATACTTAGCAATAACTAAATCTGCCTTTTTTTCTTTTGCACGCTCATACAGTGCCTCTAAGGCGTCTAACTCTAAGACATCATCTGCATCAAAGAAGTATACATACTCTCCTTTTGCCAAATCCAGTCCGCGGTTTCTCGCCGAAGAAGGTCCACCATTCTCTTTGTCCACAACTGTTATGTTGTCATAACGGCTTTCATAATCCCTCAAAATGTCAATCGTGTGGTCTTTGGAACCATCATTGACTACAATAATTTCATAATCGTCGATACTTTGATTGGCGAGACTTTCCATCGTCTCTGTTACATATTTCTCTGCATTATAAGCAGCAACAATTACCGAAACTTTCACTCTTTCTCTCCTCCATGAGTCTCTTTCTCTTCCTGATAAATATCTCTGACAATATATATCGGTCGATCCTTAATTTCCGCAAACAAAACGGCGATATATTCTCCTATAATTCCAATTACCATAAGAACAACCGCAAACATAAAACATAAAACTACAATGATTGTAGAATACCCCGCCGGTGCTCCATTGACAATTTTGTTTATAATAGTGAAAATCATCAATATAAAACCACACAGAGCCACAAATACACCTGAATACATTCCCAGTTTCAATGGCAAATCCGAAAAGCTGCACAGTGCATTAATGGAAAAATGCAGCAGTTTTCGAATGCTGTACTTACTTTCCCCTGCCTCTCTCTTCTGTGCCTCGAACTCCAATGTTGTTTTTCGGAATCCAACACTCTGCACATATCCTCTCAAATAGCGGATTTTTTCTCTATAGTCCTTTCGCAGAACGCCTGCTACATTTTTGCTGATAGCAAAAAAGTCAGAAGAATTATTTTCAAATTTAACCGGCGACATAAGATTCAAAACTTTATAAAAGGCACCTGACGTAATTCGCTTAATAATTCCGGCATCGGCATTCTTCGTTCGAATCATCGAAATCACTTCATAACCATCCTCAAACTTAGCAATTATGTCCGGAATACATGCCGGCGGATGCTGCAAATCTGCGTCCATGCACACAACTCCATCCCCTTGTGCATGATCAATACCGGCAATCATCGCTGCCTCATGTCCAAAATTACGTGAAAAATCGACCACCTTAACTTTGGCATTTTCCTTTGCAAAACCTTTTAACAATTCAATACTGCCATCTTGGCTGCCATCATTTACGAAAATAAGTTCATAGTCCCAAACACACTTGTCCAAAACACTTACTGTTGTCTTATAAAATTGGTTCAAAGACAATTCCTCATTATATACGGACACGACAACTGAAATTTTTTTTCTTTCCATAAAACATTCCTCCGTAATCTTGTTATTTTTTCTTACTGTATTCCCATACTGCTTTTATTTCCAAATCCTCAGGCAAACCATAAAACAGTTTGTAACGCTCAATCCATGGCTCCCATTCAGGAGTGGCTGTCCATAAATAAGATTCGTATGGCAAGTGCCGAATTTCCACGGACGTTTTACCTGCCTCTACCTGTCTCTCAATTCTAGCCAATCGTTCTTTATCCACCTGATAGATTGAGGAAAAAATATTAAGATAAAAGCCTAATCCGAAAATGGACACAACTGCGCATGTCTTACAAAATGTCTTTGTAAAAATCCGGCTTTCTTTCTCTTCTCCGTCTAAAAGGATAAGCAGTTCCAAAAGGAGCATCAAAAACAGTATATACGTGGCAAAAAAGCATCTCTCACCAATCGGATTTACAACAAGCAACGGCGCGGCAACACAAACAATTCCCGCATTCCAAAACAAAACTTTCCATAAACATTTTTTTTGACTGCCAATAATAATACAATAAATAATAAGTGCAATCATGTAAGCTGCCACAAAAGCCGCTTCAAAATATAATAACCGGTTCTGTTTTGCAAATGTACTGATGCCAAAGGACGACAACAAAGACCATGTCGTAAATCCTGCCATAACTATCAGACAAATTTTTGCTAATAACGCACTTCTGTTTTTATTTACGTCAGAATAGATTTTTTTATAAATCATGGCACATACAATAACGATTGCTAAATTCATCCAACAATTATTCAGGCAAAGATGCTTTGCAATTTCATTGACATAATTGTCAAATGCACGACTGATTACTCCTCCCTCTGCCATTTGACGATACTGATCCTGATTATTTGCGATCGTATGATATGCCGAATTTGAAAACATATAAGCAGCCCCTGCCACACTTCCAATTAAATATGCCACATGAGAAGCAACCACCTTGCGATGAACACAAATTGTATACACAAGCACACCACAAGCCAAAACCACATTATAAATTGTCAAATGCTCTACAATTAATGCATTTATTACCGCTAACACAAAGAGCGGCAGACAATGCCAAACTTTTCTTCGTGGCATTGTCTCCTGAAAAATAGGATAAACATACGCTATAAATAACAATGTGAAAAACATTGAGGTTACGTAGTTTGCATAACCTGCCGTCCATACAACGGCCTGACGAAAAATCAATTTAGGTATCAAAACAAGTGCAACACAACTTACATAAAAAACCCATTTTCTTTTAAATATATACTCGCAAAGTGCTACAATTCCTGTTAAGCAAAATGACATAATAACTGCCTTTAAAAGGTTTGAGCGCGTCATTGCCAAAACGATAAGATTTCCCACATATCGTCCGTTGTAATTTTCAAACCAGTTGTTTAATCTGTCGATACCGATTTTACTTCCCCATGCCCAGTCATCTCCGGTATATGGAAACAAGTAGCATAGAATGGCAATCAGCCCAAAACATATGATATAACGCAACCATATTTTATTATTTTCCTTCATGTTTTTCTCCTATCCTTCAATCATTTTTTTATACTAAGACGTTTACATGTCAAAATTATATCATGCCTCGTCCTCTAATTCCTGTAAAAATTTATTATTTGGTACTTTTTTCACAAATAAATCACCAAATGCAAACCAGTACGCAAATGCCGGAAATACTTCAAACGGCAGAAACAAACATTCCGTCAGTGTAGCAATAACAAATCCGATACAGATTGCCGGTATCAAAAAAGCATATGTTGCATTTTTTCTTCTCTGTGTCAGGTAAAATTTCAAAGAAAACGCTACCCCTAATAACGTAATCACACCATAGAAAAACATACTGAGAAGTCCATAGGTGTAACCAAACTGAATCCAGTTGTTATGCGAATGGTTTTTCTTTTCCCCATCCACTACCATTGAGGTGCTGGCATGTCCTTTAAAATTCATTTTATCCCAATAGGCAAGATAAATATCAATTCTTCCATTCGTAATGGCATTCAAGCCCTTTGAATACTTGATGTTATACCAAATGCGTTCCCACATATTGCGTGGTGCAATCGTATCTTTCTTGTTTTGTGTCTCCTCCACATCTTTATACTGTGGCACCACAACATCGTCCGGCTCATCCGCTTTTTCTTTATTCCCCTGAAATTCACTTGTATAATACAAAGGTTTTCCTTCAAACACAATCGGATGTCCAACAATATTTGGCAGATGCAAAAGGCAGATTAAAAACAGAGGATACAGCACTACGGTGAATACTGCCATACAGCCTAAGTTTCCTAAAAAGGTCCGGTAATTTTTTGTCTTTTTGGCCAAATAAAACCGCAGTACAATCCAAAGCAGCACAATTGCTGCAACCGCAATCAGTGAAGTTCTCGCCTGACTTTTTTCCAGATAGAAAAAGCATAAGGCAAGCGAAACATACGTTACAATGTTTTTCCGGCAAGACCGGCCGGTCTCCACACACCAGTCCAAATCCGACAAAAATACAGCGATAATAATATACAAATACAATCCAAACGTATTCGGATTTGTAAAAATGCCGGCATACCTGCCTCCCTCATACAGAGGACGGAACAAAAAGGAAATCACCGACATAACGGCAAACGACCATTTTATGGCATTCTTGAAGCACTGCCACAACAAATCTTTTCTCGTATGATTCTGCCACACAAAAAATACAGCGGTAAAGACAAAAGCTAAAATCAGACCCAGTCCACACATTTTTTTCGGCACCAGAATATCCGAAACGGTAAAGGAAATGCACATACCAAACCAAGCAATCCAAAGAGAACGTCTCCAGTGGATATGAACCAATGTCCGGTCAAGCGATAATATGGCAATGGCAAACATAACAAAAATACCACAAACCGTATTATAAAAATAGCTTTCCTTATGAAGTCCGTAGCGGACGATACAAAACAAAACAAGGTCAATTACAAAGCACAGCGTAATCAGCCGGTACCTTACCTTGTCTTTTATTCTTCCCACAATCGGAATCCATGGATCAAGGAGAAGAATAAACAAATCCTGTAATTTCGTAATCAATTTTATTCCCCACTTATTCACGACAAACGACCGCTAAAAAGCGGCCGTTTTATCTCGTGTAATGTCTTACTTAATAACGTCATTCTTATCGGAAGCCGAGCTCTCGTTTTCTTTCGTTTCCTTCATTACTTTTTTCATTCTCTTTGTAATCTTCTTCACGGAATTGTAGTTTGGCTCACAAACATACAGCGCCGTTGAGCGAATCGAGAAGGTCGTCTTCTTAGCTCCTGTACCCTCGGCATTCGCATAAGCAATCTTCCATTTTGCCATATCATTCAACTGCATATTGCAGAGCGATACAATCTTGTCCTTTGACATACTTGTCTGGAACATGGACTTCGATTCTTTCAACAAACTTGAGAAATTTGGCAGTACGGAAGGTGACATCACCTTGTTCAAAATTGCCTCAATCATATGCTGATGGTCACGTCCACGCTGGTAGTCACCATTTGCGAAGTGGTGTCGCTCACGGCAGAATGCCAATGCTTTCTTACCATTTACTTTGTTATAACCTTTTTTGAACTTATAATGTGTACCGGCACCGTGTGGACCCCAGTCAGAAATGAAGTCATAATCCGAATACACTTCTACACCGCCAAGCAAATCAACAATCTTTTTCAGACTGGTGAAATTGACACGTACGTAGTAATCAATGTCAATGTTATACAATTTTTCCAGTGTATTAATCGAGCAGTCAACACCATAAATACCGGCATGAGTCAGTTTATCCGGCATACCTCCGGAATACGATTTACCGCCCTTACTGTACAGCGGTACATAGTAATCACGAGGTGTAGATGTCAGTAATACTTTCTTTGTAACTGGATTAACCGTCGCAATAATATTTACATCACTTCGGCTTGTCTGTCCAATCTTACCATATACATCAATACCACTGATATAAACATTAAATGGTTTTGTTGTTACATCGGTATCAACCAATTCTTCTACTTCTGACTCAATCTTGCTTGTATCCAGCTCTCTGGTGTCCGTAGAAAATGTCTTATACTGGCTCTTAACCGTATCTACAAAACTTTTATTCATGATAATTGCCTGCACTTCTTTTGCGTACAAGGCATCTACCATTGTCAACGGATCATCATACTCAACCGTGTTCAATGTCTTGTTCAGTTTCTTACTTGCATCCTGAACTGCTTTGTCCGTATTCTCACGGTCCTGCTGTCTTAGAATACCAAAAGAGTAATTTTTAGCATCTGCTAATGTCTTTGCTGCATCGTCCTTCATGACGTAGAAAGAAATAACATCAACCTTTTTGGTTGCACCACCGACATTCTGGAATGCTGCCATACTCTCTCTCACATAGTTCGCACCAACAAGGAACACGGCACAAAACAGAACGGCTAACACACGTCCAAATATATAACTGGAGTTTGTCAGCTGGCTCATCACCTGATAGACAAGCAATACAACCATAATGACTGCAATCGCAACCATGTACTTAACCGGTACAAGCCCTGTTGTTCCAAAATAAATACAAACTAACAAGGAAACTAAAAACTGCAAAATAATTACTACTAAACTAATCTTTCTCTCTAATAATGTTTTCACTCGTAACCCTCCGTTCTCAAATTAGCCTAATAATACGCTCACAACATTATATCTTATTTCTTGTCAAAAATCAAACATAAAAGTCGATTTACGGCATTTTTATCCTGATACTTGAAAATGCGCCTGCAAAACTGCTCTCGTTGTGAGTCATCCTCGTAAGCCGTATGCCAGTTTTTTTCCAGCTCCGGCTGCGTATATACAATCATTCCCGGCACAAATTTCTCATAGTCCTCGTAAAAATTTCTACCATCTTTCTGAAATACTTCATAGTCATACGCATAAAAAATCATTTTTCTTTCCAAAAGGCAGTACTCATAAATAATGGATGAATAATCCGTAATCAATTGGTCTGCCACAGATAACAGCGTAGCCACTCCCGGATAATCGGAAACATTTCTTATTTTATCCGGATACATATCCCATATACCGACAGGACAATGCTCTGCCACGTGCGGATGCAGACGGATAAGAAGCACCTCATTCTCTTCCATACATTGATTAAGGGAATCAAAATCCAAACAAATTTCCGGATTTTCAACCTGTGAATCTCGGAAGGTAGGTGCGTATAACGTAATTTTCTTTCCCCTCAAATCAGGATATTGCTCAAAAAAACGCTCCTGCATCTTCTGCCTCTTAGAATCATCTAACATCAAATCGGTGCGCGGCAGTCCAATCGGGAAAATTTTTTCATCGTCTACACCAAACGCACTTTTATACCATTTTGCCGTACATTCGGAACTGACAATCAAGTGCGTAATATTTTCATTTGCTTTTTTTGCTAGTCTTTTTACTTCCCCGGTATCCGAATCCAAGCCGAATTTCTTAATCGTACCGGTTCCATGCCACAACTGCACCACTTTCACATTTTTATTAAATTTCATATACGCCATCGGCATGAACTCATTATCGAGAAAAATCACCGATGCCGTTGCCATATGAAACGCTTTTCCAAAGAAAAACGAAAATGGTCTTCGTATGCCGTCTTTTTTTGTCAGATACACCATTTTCATGGATGGAAACTGATTTTTTATAGCATCTGCCACAATGCCGATATTTCCCTCTTCGCTGTCATCATGCGTTGCGACAAAAAATACTTTCTGCCGATTTATGGGTAATAGGCGGAACAGATAGAAAAAGAAAGCAAACAGCACATAGCCTGTTTTTTTAATCATTTTCTCAGTCTTTCATATTCAAATCATTTTTAATTTTTGTTGTGGAAATTCCTTCGGTACGCGGCAGGTAAACAACCTCGCAGTAGTCTTTGAGGAAATCAAACTTGCCCTTCCAGTCATCTCCCATAACAAAAACATCGACATTATTATTTACTACATCATCAATCTTCTGTTCCCATGTATATTCCGGCAGCACTTCATCCACATAACGGATTGCTTCAAGAATTTTTTTGCGGTCTTCAAAAGAATGATACGCTTTTTTGCCCTTGCCGGCGTTAAATTCATCTGAGGAAACAACAACAATCAGATAATCCCCCAATGCTTTCGCGCGGCGAAGTAAATTAATGTGACCTACATGAAGTAAGTCAAACGTTCCATAAGTAATCACTTTTTTCATTTTCTTTTCCTCCTATTCGTTCTCACTCATCTTTGCTTCGTATACACTTACTACGTCTTCAACATCCCCCTGTGCAATCAGACGGCCCTGCTCCAAAAGAATGCCCTTGTTGCACATTCTTAAGACCTGACTGGTTGAATGTGATACGAAAATGACGGTAACACCTTTATCAAACATGCTCTGAATACGATTTTCACATTTTTTACGGAATTTCGCATCTCCAACACTAAGCACCTCATCCAGAATCAAAATATCCGGCTCAACAATTGTTGCCACGGAAAAACCGAGTCTGGCACGCATACCGGAAGAATAATTCTTTACCGGCACATCGATAAAACTGCCAAGTTCCGAGAACTCTACAATTTCGTCGTAACGTGCTTCCAAAAACTCTTTACTGTAACCAAGCATCGCACCATACAGATAAATGTTCTCAGCACCGGTATACTGTCTGTCAAATCCGGCTCCCAGTTCAAGAAGCGGTGCAATCTTGCCATTTGTTGTAACCGTTCCCTGTGTGGCTTTTAACACACCGGAAATTACTTTTAAAAGAGTACTTTTTCCGGCACCATTCAATCCCATAATACCAACACGGTCACCTTTCTGAACTTCAAAGCTGATATCTCTGAGTGCCCAAAACTCCTGAAACATCAATTCCTTTTTTATCATTTTAATAACATATTCTTTGATGTTATCAACTTTTTCAGAACTGAGATTGAACTTCATACTCACATTCTCTATTTTCATTGCTAATGACTTCTTCGCCATAATAACCTCCAATTTGCCTTACACCTTAAATATTCAGGATAAAGGAATCCTGTTTCCGATAAAATACAATCATACCAATAACCAATGTTCCAACCGCAAAAACGGATGTATACAGCAATAATCTCATATCAAAAGGCTGTCCAAAAAAGGCGCGGCGGAAATTGTCAATCACGCCAAATAATGGATTCAATTTTACCAGTTTTTGTGTATCACCACTCATGTTGCTTGCGAAATAGAAAATCGCACTGCAATACATGATGAGCATTAACATAACGCTCCACAAATACTCAATATCACGGAAGAATACACATAAGGTCGATAATATCATGCCGACTCCCGTTGATAGGATAAACAAATTTAAGAGCGGAATCACCGTCATAACCATATAACCGTTAATCGGTGCATGGTACTGACCGGTTGCTAAGAAAAATACCATTACACCAACCAGTACAACAAGCGAAATCAAAAATATAATGAAGTTTGCCAAAATGCCGGAAAACGGATAAATGTATTTTGGTACGTACACTTTCTTAATCATAGCGCCGTTTGTACGAATAGAACGCATCGCACTGTTGGTTGCTGATGAAAAGAACGAATACAGCAAACGTCCGGTCAAGACATAAATCGGGAATGGCACGCCTGCAAATGCAGCATCGGTACTGTTTCTTCCTAACAAACTGCCAAACACAACCGACAATACAATCATTGTAAGCAGCGGCTCAATCAGTGTCCATAACATTCCTAAATAAGAACGACGGTAACGAAGCTTGATATTTTTCTTCACAAGCTGTCCCATAAGATACTTGTACTTTAGGAAATTATTAAAAAATTGAATCATTCTCTAGTCCATCCTTTTTATTTTTTCAATCATTTGATTATAGCACCCAAATACGCATTTCGTCAACTATTCTACAAAAAAAGCCAACATAGGATTGACATTTTTTCTTTTTATGGTATATGATAGGTTTCGTAGTTTCAAGTGATATTTTAAGAAAGAATGGAGAATGAACAATGTCAACTTACAATATGGAGAAGCAGCACAAGCTTGGCAAACTTCACGCTTTAGAGCGTATTTGCATGCTGCTAGATGAAGATTCATTTCGTGAAATTGGCTCGAACATTACGAACTTAGAAGATGCTTTTAACATTAAAAAGGGACAATTTCCTTATGATGGCGTAATCACCGGTTACGGTACCATCGGCGGACAAAAAGTCGTGATTTACTCTGAGGATTTCACCGTTATCGGCGGTACTCTTGGTAAACAGCACGGTTTCAAAATTGCCAATGCAATTAAAATGGCAATCGAGAGCCGCTGTCCGGTTATCGGCATCAACGATTCCGGCGGAGCCCGTATTCAGGAAGGTGTAAATGCCTTAGCCGGATATGGTGAGATTTTCTACTATAATACAATGGCATCCGGATACATTCCGCAGATTTCGATTATTGCCGGTAACTGTGCCGGTGGTGCGGTTTACTCACCGGGTATTACCGATTTTATCTTTGTCATTGATGAAATCAGCCAGATGTTTGTTACCGGACCAAAAGTTATCAAAAGCGTAACAAATGAAGATATTACAGCAAAAGAATTAGGTGGTGCCAATGTGCACGCATCCAAAAGCGGTGTCGCTCATTTTCATATGCCAAACGAAAAGGAATGTTTCCGCCGCGTGAAGGAATTGATTTCAATTATTCCTCCGTGCTATGAGGATGGCTACCTGCACACAAACCGTCCGGCACTTCCTAAATACAACGAAAATGTTACTTTTAATGAGAATTTAGCAAATATCATTCCAAAAGAAAGCAATCACAGTTACGACATCCACGATGTCATTAACGGAATTGTAGATACAGACTCCTTTATCGAAGTTCAGGAAGAATTTGCAAGAAATGTAGTCGTTGGATTCGGACGCATTAAAGGAGTTGTCATCGGTATCATTGCTGACCAGCCAAAATTTATGGCAGGCGTCCTTGACTGTGACTCTTCTGATAAAGCAGCACGATTCATCCGCTACTGTGATGCTTTTAATATTCCGATTCTTACATTAACGGATGTGCCGGGATTTTTACCTGGTAAAGACCAGGAATATAAAGGAATCATCCGCCACGGAGCAAAATTACTATATGCCTACTCTGAGGCCACAACAATTAAAATTAATGTTATCCTTCGTAAAGCTTACGGTGGTGCTTACATCGCAATGAGCAGTAAACACCTGCGTGCTGATTTTGTTTATGCATGGCCAACCGCTGAGATTGCTGTTATGGGTGCCGATGGTGCCGCTGATATTTTGTATGGTAAACAGATGAAGAATATGAACCCTGCAGAAAAAGCAGCTTTCCGCAGCGAAAAGATTGATGAATACAATGAAAAATTCATGAATCCAAGTATTGCTTCCATGCACGGTTATGTGGATGAAATCATTAAACCGGAGGCAACAAGAGAACGTGTTTATGCCGACATCTTAATGCTTGCAGATAAACGCTCGATTGATGTAATTCATAAAAAACACGGAAATATCCCATTGTAAAAAATATCAAAAAAATCCCGGCAGCTGCTCCTTGGCAGTCCACCGGGATTTTTTTAGTTTCTACTCCACTGTCGGAGTTGGTGTGCTTGGTGCATCTGTCACCTCACCTTCCTGACGTTTTAGTTTGACTTTAATCTTGATTTTATTTTTCACCTGCACGCCGGTCGGCAGACTATATTTTAATTCAAGCGTATGCGAGCCATCCGATAATCCGTTCAAATCCACATAAGCTCCTAAATCTCCTACATTTACATCCGCTAACGTCGCATCTTCGCCTAACAATTCTACGGAATACTTTCCGTTTTCCGGCTCAAAATTCATTGTATAATTTTTCGGCAGATTTCTCACGGCAATATCCGAAGATGTAAGTCCCAGCACACGCTGTCCATTCTTCTCAATATCACAACGGACGGAAACCGTCGTCGTCTCCCCTACAATCGACAGCCCTGATGGCAGGTACTCCCTTAAATCAATTTCCTTTTCGATGTCCTTTTTTGCTCTCGCAATCGATATTGGCACCTTAATTGAGACTTCTTTCTCCAGTGCTTCTTTCGTTCCCGAAACCTGGATACTCTCGGGTTTATAATCAGTCTGAACCAGACGATAGCCGGATGCCGGTGCACCTTCTGTCTCCACATAAACCGGTATTTCCTTGGTCGATAAGACCTGGGTTGACACCTTAATTGTATCATTGCTAAAGCTGACATTTGCATCATTTAAAGCATCCCCATTCGCGTCATATAATACCGGCGAATATTCAGAATCAAAGTCTTCGCTTTGACCTTTTAAGCTGACCATAACACCTACATGATCAATTTTCTTGAATTTCGATTCTCCGCAGGATACTTCAATCATATTTGGCTTTGCTGTCATCTCACCGAGTACGTAATTCTCACTCAATTCACCCTCGTAATCCACCTCAACTTTGAAACTCTTTGTGATGCGCTTTTCAAGGGCCACTTTAAGAACAGCATTATTCCAATCCACATCAACACTGGAAGTTGATTCCTTATTTAGCTTTACATTAATACTGACTGCATTTACTTTTGACAATTCGCTCAAATCAGCCGTTGCTGTAAAATCAGACTCCTTTAATGTCTCTACAAAACTTCGTTTTCCTTTTACCGTAACCTTAACCGTATCACCATCCACAATATCATAGACTTGATTTGCCGATGTGATTACATTTTCATTTAATATTTGTACCGGTATGTCATAAAATGTTTTTGATGTCGTCGGGTCCGTTATATTAATGATAACCAGCCAAAACAAAAAAGCGACAATCACCGATACAATTTTAAGCATTAATTTACTGGTCAGTTTCTTTTTCATCTTTTTTGCGCCCCTTCCACCATTTCATTTTTCCTTCATCCGGATTTCTTTTAGCAGCTTCCTGCAAACGTATCATCAGTGTGTCCGCATCCACTTTCCGATAAAGTTTACCATCACAAGCCAATGAAACAAAACCTGTTTCCTCCGAAACAATAATAGTAAGAGAATCCGACACTTCGCTGATGCCAAGACCGGCACGGTGTCTCGTTCCCAATTCCTTGCTTACTGCCAGATTGTTAGACAGTGGCAAATAACACGTCGCTGACACAATCCGGTTATCGCGTAAAATCACTGCTCCATCATGAAGCGGTGTATTATGCTCAAAAATATTTACTAATAACTGACTGCTGATTTTTGCACCAATCGGAATTCCGGTTCTCTCATACTCGCGGCACTGGATTTCTTTCTCCACAACAATCAATGCGCCCGTTTTCACACGTGCCATATCATAAACAGCCTTTATCACGGCTTCAATGCTTTCTGCCGAATATCTCTCATTTTTCGACTTTTGATTATCAAAGGTCAGTGAGCTTAAAATCTTTTTTCTTCCAAGCTGCTCCAGAGCATTTCTAAGTTCCGGCTGAAAAATGACAACAAGTGCCATAATTCCGACTACCATCGCATTCTGGAATACCCAGAGCACAACATTCATTTCCAACACAAGTGCCACTAAGAAAATAATTCCAAGAATCACCATACCTTTTAGCAAAACCCATGCTCTCGTATCTTTTATCCACAAAATAATGTGATAAAAGGCAAAGGCTATGATGGCAATTTCAAGTACATCTGTAATCGTAAAGTCGGGAATCGTAAGCCACGCCACATAATCCCTAAAAAAACTAATGATTGTGTTCATCCGCCACACGCTCCAATCTATTCAAAATTATTAAAATCATTTTCCAATTCTTTCTCCAATTCACTTCTTAAATCCTGATTTTCATCATCCTCGTCCGGGACAATTCTTGTCACTGTCTTATCAACGGCGGCAACTTTAATCTTCGGAACTGCTGTCACATAATAATAATATTCATCATCTTCAAACTGTAGCTTACGTGTTCCATGGTAATCCAGTGTCAATCGAAAAAACTGTATCATGTAAGCAACCAGCATACAGACGACAATAGATACAACCATCGGCAGTAAATCCACATTTAATTCTAAAAATATATTAGCAAAAAGCAAAATGGATAAGTTTAATATGGCTCCTACCAAAATTGCTATCTGCGAAGCATACTGTATCTTACTTCTCCGAATCAGATACACACAAATAAATGTCAGCACAAATGCCGCTAACAATGTGTACAAAAGTAAATTTCCCCGCAAATAATCCAAAAGATACTTCAGCGGTTCAAAAAAAGTACTCTCCTGCGTCATACGTGATGCCGCCAGTGCATATTCCTGCACACCGCACAGTACAAAATAGAAAAATACGCTGGATATCAATGCCGGAATCATCACCGGTGAAAAGAACAAGCCGCCCACAATCGGAACCAAATAGCTAATCTGAAGGACACTCAGCACCGGAACCGATGCCAGCACTACACTCTGGCGATTTGCAAGCCGTCCAAACAACAAATAGTAAATCAGTAAAATCAGTAAAATGGCAACCGCAATCAGTTCAGAAACCTGAAATACTTCTATTTCCGTCACGAGGAAAACACACAGAGGCGATACCATATCCGGTGTAACCGCACAAATCACGGCAAGAAGAAGCACAATCCAGTGATTGGCAAGAAACGCCTGATAATTCAACTGACTGGTGATAATCATCAAAGTTATAATCATTAAAACAGCCTTTCCAAAGCACCTCAAAATCCGGTAATGCTTTTCGAAAAACCCCTTTAACCTGCTTTTCAGGGTAAGCAAAGCCATCATCATAACGTTTCCTCCTCTCCCTCTTTTTCATATAGTTCCTCTAATTCCATCAACGTAACATAATATTCTTTTACTCTTGCACGCGATTCATCATACGCACGCCCGGCAATTCTGGCAGTAAAAATCACAAAAAGAATCTCCGCCGCCACAAATACAATACCGCCATAAATAAGTATCGTCCGGTAAGGAAGCTCCCAGACATGCTGCATAACGTAATCCATGTGGTATAAAACTGATAAAAGAATACCCAAAACAAAAGCAACGAATACTGCCAATATTGTCTTCAATATCTGCATACGCACATAATCCATCCGCCAATAGTGGGTTCGCTTCAAATCAGAGCTGCCTATTCCCTTTTCATAATCCGCCAATCGTATCATTTTACGAATTCTTTCTTCACTTAGCAAATAAACACCTCCTGATTCATATTTTATCACAAAAAATAGTGATAGAAAAGTGTCATTTTAATGGAAAAACAAAAAAACAAGGAAGCCGCAAAGGTTTCCCTGTTTTTCGTTTTTATTTCATCTTTTTCGCGTTTAAAGGTCAAAATGTTTTGTATTTTCAGCCAATTCTTCTGACAGTTTGCGAAGTTCTCCGGTCGCTTTATTGCACACCGAAAGAATTTCATTAAACTCAAGCATGGATGCTGAGGTTTCTTCCGTGCTGGCTGCATTTTCTTCTGCAATTGCTGCCAATCCATCAACAATTGATGTAACCTTATTTTTCTTATCTTCTAGAGCTTCTGCCTGCTTACGAATCTGCACAATGGCATCTGCCACTGTGCCAATCTCATTATGTAACAGATTGAACATCTGGCTTGTTTCCGAAAGCTTGTCATTTTGAACACCAATCTTATCCATTACCTTACTCATCGTCTGAACGCTTGTATCAGAATTCACCAAAAGTGTATCCACAATTTCAACAATCTTTTCTGCCGACTGGCGGGACTGCTCAGAAAGGGCACGAATTTCATCTGCCACAACAGCAAATCCTTTACCGTGTTCACCTGCTCTCGCCGCCTCGATACTCGCATTTAAGGACAATAGATTCGTCTGAGCAGCAATATCCGTAATCAATTCAGTTGCTTCTTTAATCTGTTTTGCCGACTGGTTCGTTAAATCGGTCTGCTTCTGTACTTCAATAACTGACTGCTTCGTCTGCTCACTAATCGCATTTAATTCTTCCAGATTACTGCCGGCGGTCTCATTATATTCTTCCATCTTCTCAGAACTAGCATGAAGGTTCTCCACATTTGCCGAAGTCTCCTCCAACGCCTGTCCCATCTCAGCAACCTGCTGGTTCGCACTCATCGTTTCATCCGCCTGGCTGGTCGCACCGGAAGCAATTTCCTCAACTGCCGTATTTACACTGTCAACCGAATCCGTAATATTCGCAAAGGATTCCGCAAACTGATTTGAAAAACCATCCAGTGCTTTCGCAGAAGATGTAATGTTTGTAAGAATCTCGCGGAGCGAATGAATCAAACTCTGAATCGCTCTTGCAATATCACCAACCTCGTCGCCTCGTTCCAAAAGTACCGGCTTCATCTCAAACTGAAGGGCACCTTTTGCCACATTACCAAGATTTGACACGGCACCATCAATACTCTTTACAATACGTTTCACCATAAAAAGTACAATAATAAATGCCGCCAAAAAAATTGTCAACATAACAACCGCCATTGATATAATGGTATTTCTGAGACTCTGTGTCACCTGATTCTGGGTACGTCCGCAGAATACACTACCGGCAACCTCTTTCGTACCCGGCTGGTAGAGTGGCACATAATAGCCATAATAATCTGTTCCCAGCACATCTATATTTGTTGCAAAATACTCTTCACCTTTTTTCAAGGTATCATAAACCTCGGATGACATTTTTGTATTAATTTCACGTTTTCCGGATTCATCTTTTAATGTTGTCACTTCTCTGACATCACCAAAAAACAATGATACTTCAACTTCCTGCTCATTTTTTAGCTGGTCGACCAGTTTATAATTTCCACTCAACATCGTATTGCCCTTATAGAGATTATCCCCCTTCATGACAAACTTTTCATTCCCCTCAGTTGCCAAATATGTCTGTCGTAAACTTCTGGCAATACCGCTTATCTCTCGTTTTACTAAATCTTCAGATAAATCACTTTGTTTATATGCACTCAGCAAAATTCCGGCAATCGTTATCAGAAAAATCGGAATAACCACCGTCAGACTTAATTTTAACGCAAGACGTGCACCTTTTTTTTGATTCACAAGAAATTCCCCCTTTTAATAAAATAAAACTATAATATATAAATATTATGCTATATTATTATAACATCTTTCTCCTTTTGGTACAAGAGATAAGTTGTTATTGTTGCGTTTTGAATAATCAAAGTACGCAGGAAAAGTTGTTTGTGTCAAGTGTTCGTTGGCACTTTTTTGTTTTCCGTAATTCCGTAGAAAAGCGTTGCGTCTCGTGGGCGCTCCCGCTAATTGAGTGCGTAGCGGTATGGGCACTGAAATTACCAGTGCCACATACCGACGTACTCAAACCCACGAGTCACAAAGTTTTTCTACGAAATTACTGGAATTCAAAGCAACTGACCGCGAACATTTACCACAAGCCAACCATCCATCCCCCACAATTGGTCTATAGCAAAAGTTTTCCTACATTATCTAAAAGGATGATTTTTTTCAGCACACCACAATCGGCAGGGAAAAGTTTTGAGTGGAATGCGTTATATGTGCGTGGGTATCTGATATGCGTATTGTGCATATCGATACCCCTACGCACATATCAGCGGGAGCGGCGCATGACACTCAAACTTTTCCCTGCCGACTGTGAAGTCCTGAAAAAATCTCCTCCTAAATAATGTAGGAAAACGTCTCTCTCTCATGATACTGCCGCACCAATTCAGCGAGTGTAACTCTCTCAAGCACATCATCTACAGCATGATCCACTTCCTGACCCAAATCGCGAACCAGTGCATTCATCGTGCGGTTGTTTTCACTTTCTCTGTAGCCATCCAAATCCACGGCATTTCGCTGTCCCTCAATGGCACCGACCACATCTTTAGCGGTACATCGTCTGGTTTCTTCCGGAAGATAATAGCCGCCCTTGCTGCCGCGAATCACGCGCACAATCCCGGCGTGACGCAGTTTAGAAGCTACCTGTTCCATATATTTCTCTGACAAATCGTATTCCTTAGCCACCTGTTTGACCGTCACCGTACTGCCATCATGCAGTGCAAGGTCAATCAGAAAAAATAATGCATACTGGCCCTTTCTCGTAATATACATAACAACCCCTCTTTCCTAATTTCTATCCTGCTCCAAAGAAGCAATTGCCACGGCACCATCGGAAACCGCTGTAATAACCTGACGAAGCGGTTTGGTTCTCACATCGCCTGCCACATAAATTCCCGGCACATTCGTCCGGCAGTCCTCCCCGGCACAAATATAGCCGGCATCGTTTCTCTCGACTACATCCTTCACAAATGCTGTCTGCGGCTCCATGCCAACAGCAATGAAAATACCGGATAACTCAATTTCTTTTTCCTCCCCGGTCTGGTTCTGTGTAAGAATCACTTTCTGTACCATACCGTCTCCGGCAATTTCTTTCACTTCATAATAAGGAAGAAATTCGATATTTTCCGCTGCCATCACTTTTTCGGAAAGTTCCTTAGCCGCGCGAAGACCTTCCCTGCGGTGAATCAAATACACTTTTTCACAAAGATTTGCCAGATACAGCGCATCCTCTAACGCCACATCACCACCGCCGACAACCGCCGTCGTTTTATTCTTAAAAAATGCACCATCGCAGGTTGCACAGTACGAAACGCCTGCACCGGTCAATTCTTCTTCCCCTTTTACGGAAAGTTTTTTATGCCCTGCACCGGTTGCCACTAACACATTTTTTGTGCGGATGGTTTCACCGTCTTCTAAATGCACTTTTTTATATTCGGATTCATTTTCCACGGAACTCACTTCTGCGTCTATAAACGGAACAGAAAGTGCATCCGCATGTTCTCTGAATTTCATTGCCAGCGAATATCCGGATTCTCCGTAAAGTCCCAGATAATTGTCCACGCGTTCCGTCGTCACAATCTGTCCGCCGCTAAATCCTGCCTTCTCAATGACAACAACATCTAACATTGCACGTTTTGCATAAACGGCCGCTGACAAGCCCGCCGGTCCGCTTCCTATAATTACCAAATCTTTTACCTGTTCTGCCATCGTATCCCTCCTAATCTACTTCTGATTGGCAAACTTTCTAATCTGCTCACATGTCTTTTCGATATCCTTATCCGTATGTGCCGCTGACACAAACATAGCCTCAAACTGAGACGGTGCCAAATAAATGCCCTCTTTCAGCATCGCCTTAAAATAAGCCGAATAGCGATTTGTATCCGAGGTCTGCACCGTATCATAATCAACCACTTTTTCACCGGTAAAAAACAAACTCATAAGAGAGCCCACCTGATTTACACAGACCGTTTCTCCAAATGTTTCACGCATCACTGCTGCCAGTTTTTCTGCCTTTTTCTCAATGGTTTCATAAATCGTATCCGAATCACGCAGAATTTTCAATGTCTCAATTCCTGCAGTCATTGCAATCGGATTTCCCGAAAGCGTTCCTGCCTGATACACTTCCCCAAGCGGTGCAACGCACGACATAATTTCTTTTCTGCCTCCATATGCGCCTACCGGCATACCGCCGCCAATGATTTTTCCAAGTGTCGTCAAATCCGGTGTCACGCCGTAATACTCCTGCGCACCTCCTTTTGCTAGACGAAAGCCTGTAATGACCTCATCGAAAATCAAAAGAGATTGATACTTTTTTGTAATCTCCCGTAAAAAAGGCAGAAAACCTTTTTCCGGACAAACCACACCCATATTGGCTGCCACCGGCTCCACAATAACCGCCGCAATGTTATCACCATATTTTTCAAACAATGCTTTTACCGATTCCGGTTTATTATACTCAGCAATCAATGTTGTCTCTGTATAACCCTTTGGCACACCGGCACTGTCCGGCACAGCCTGCAAAAGTGCCGCAGAACCTGCCTTTACCAAAAGTCCGTCTGAGTGACCATGATAACAACCCTTAAATTTTACAATGTAATCTTTGCCGGTATATCCTCTCGCCACACGGATGGCGCTCATCACCGCTTCCGTTCCAGAATTTACCATACGCATCATTTCCATCGATGGCATCATGTCATGAATTAACGACGCAATTTCATATTCTTTTTTCGTCGGCGCCCCAAAGGTAAGTCCCTGTTCACATGCCTGTTTCACCGCTTCAATCACAGCCGGATATGCATGTCCCAAAATTCCCGGACCATACGAACAAACATAATCAATATAATCATTCCCATCCTCATCCAAAATATGAGAACCTTTTCCACTTTTTACAAATACCGGCGTCCCGCCCACATTGCGGAATGCACGAACCGGCGAATTTACACCACCGGGCAGAAAGTGTTCGGATTTTTCAAATAACTGTTCCGACTGTGTCATAGCCTTACTTCCTTTCTCTATTGATAAAACTGCTCAAGCGCCCTGTCTAAATGTTCTAAATCGCATTGCTCTGGAACCACATCCACATCGATTCCATACGCCTGCAGTCTTTTTTTCGTCACTTCACCAATCGCCGCAACCGCAACATGCTCTTTTTTGCGGTCACGCTCCCATTCTCCTATCTTGTCCTTACCCATCCGGGAAACAAACGCCTCAACGCCGGATGCGCTGAAAAATGCAGCCACGTCCATATTCTTCCACATGGACAAATCCTCTGAAAAAGTCCCCTCGACATCATAAAAAGGGATTTCCGTAATCGTAACAGACTTCTTTTGCAGTTCTAAAACAAGTTCTTCACTTGCCTGCAAAGCCCTTGGAAGAAGCAGATGTTCTCCCGGTTTCACGACATCTGTAAGCCCTTTGGCAAGTGCCTCTGTCGTAAACTGTTTTGGCATATAATCCGCATAAAATCCATACGTTTCCAGTGCCTTTTTCGTTCCGCTGCCAACGACAGCAAAACGAACCTTCGCAAACTCCCGTCTGTCAATTTGTTTCTTATCTGTCTCAGCAAAAAATAAATGAACCGCATTCTGGCTTGTGAAAACAATCCAGTCATATTTTTTTATCTGAGATAATTCATCCAAAAGTTTCTCTGTGCCATCCGTACGGACAACTTTCATTTCACAAAGAGGAAAAACAAAAGCCCCTTTATCTTCCATCATTTCACGCAGTTTATTATGCAGTTTCTGCGTTGCTGTTGTACCGATTTTTTTCCCGGCAAGCACACCAAAATCCTCACTGATAAAATGATATTTTGCCGTCTGTCCCACAACAAAAACCGCCGGGGAAGTAATTTTATTTTTAATTACTTTATCCGCAATATCAAAAAGTGTTCCATAGACACGTTTCTCATCCGGCATCGTTCCGTGGGAAATCACCGCAACAGGTGTAGATGCATCCTGTCCCTGTTCCATCAGCCGGTCTGCAATCGTACGGATATTTGCGACACTCATCAAAAATACACTCGTGCCATCCTGTTTCGTAATATGGGAAAAAGATTGCTCTGCCCCCTCTTTTGTGTGACCGGTAAACACATGAAAACTGCGGCTTTCCTTACGATGAGTCAAAGGAATTCCGGCGAGCTCACTCACTGCCACTGCACTTGTCACCCCGGGAACCAAAGCAAATGGAATTTTCTCTTTCTGCAGTGCTAAAACCTCCTCGCCGCCGCGTCCAAAAACAAACGGGTCACCGCCTTTTAAGCGGACAACATTTTTATACTGTTTTGCCGTCTGAATCAGAATCTCATTAATCTCTTCCTGCTTCTTTGCGTGGCTCATCGGTTTCTTTCCCACATAAATTTTATGGCAGTTTTCAGGAACCACAGAAAGCAGTTCCTCCGACAAAAGCCTGTCATATATGACCGCATCGCATTTTTGCAGCAGACGAAGTCCTTTTACCGTAATTAACTCCGGATTTCCGGGACCCGCTCCGATTAAATAAACCATACTATGATTTCCTCTCCTGACACAATTTTTCTACAAGATTTTGCCAATCTCCTCTGTCCCCCTGCACCGACCGCCGGATTACTTCTCCCTCTTTTTCTTCCATCAGAGAAAGATTCATCCTATGTCCATCGAGGGTACACAAAACACCAATTGGCTCATGGCATCCGGCATTTAATTTCGTGAGGACCGCGCGCTCTGTCCGCAGACACTCTGCTGTATGAACATCCGAAATTTTTTCGGCAAGTTCATTAGCAAGCGTTCCTTTTTTTGTCTCCATCGCAATCACTGCCTGACCTGCCGCCGGAAGCATCTCCTTTACAGAAAGATACTCGTAAACAAAATCCGAATCGTTATCAATACCCTGCCGCCTAATTCCGGCAGCCGCCAACACAATCGCATCGTACTCGCCTGCCCGCAGTTTATTGAGCCTTGTGCCGATATTTCCTCGAAGACTTTTGCAGACGGCATTCGGATACATCTTTTTAATCTGGCACTGTCTGCGCAGACTCCCTGTTCCAATGGTAAAAACAGAATCCTTTGTAAAGGAAGTTTCCTTTTTGTAAATGAGTACATCCTGCACACAGGCACGCTCCAAAACACCGGCAACCATAAGTCCGTCTTTACACGGGTTTGGCATATCTTTTGCACTGTGCACCGCCAAATCAATCGTATCGTCTAAAAGCGCCTGTTCAAATTCTTCAACAAACACAGCTTTTCCACCAAAGGAAGGAATCGGCGACTCCTTTTCCTTGTCGCCCCTGGTCGTCATATACACAATCTCATATTCGTACTCCGGAAATGCCTCCTGCAATTTTGAAACAACCAGTCCGGTCTGAATTTTTGCCAGTTCACTTTTTCTTGTACCAATCCGAATGACTGATTTTTTCCACTCTTTTTTTACCATGTCCAACATAATCTCTTTCCGTTTTTCTTCCTCCGGCTCTGTTTTCAAAACCTCATTTCTTTTTTCAAGAAGCGTCTTTGCCATATCTCCGCAGTTATCCGGCAGATGGCTCTTAATACTCTTTTTTATCTGAGAAGCTAACGCCGGAGCACTGCCACCGGTCGAAACCGAAACTACGACGTCCTCCTGCTTTATAATTGCCGGAAAATAAAAACCGCAGTCTTTTTTGACATCCACTACATTGACAAGAATCCGTTTGTCCTTACAAATGGCAGCGATATGGGAATTGACTTCACTGTCATTCGTCGCCATAATCACCACATCGGCTCCTTCGATATCACCATCCTCAAATGGTCTTTGAACCAATAAAAGGGCATCTTGTTTCGATTCAATTTTCTGCAATTCATCGCAAATTTTTGGTGCAATCACCGTAACACGTGCCCCAAACGACAGCATCATAGAAACTTTTCGGTATGCCACTTTGCCACCGCCGCCGATAACACATAACTTATCCTGCATCTGAATCATAAATGGGAAAAATGCCATTTCGACCTCCTCGATATAGAAGAAAGAAGGCAGACGCTACCTTCTTTCCTTTTTATTACGAAATTACTAATTCCTCTTTTGTCACCTGTTTTTCCTCATCGACACGGAACGCATTCAATACCGGATTGTCTGCTTCCATCAACGATAAAATCAGATAATTTGCCTTGGAATCATAGGCAAGCCGTTTGTCCTCCTCCGATGGTCTCGATGGAGACTCCGGATGAGAATGGAAATTGCCAAGCGGCACATAGCCATTTTTACGCATATCTTTGACTGCCGCAAGCTGCTCTTTCGGATCCATGGAAAAATGCTCGTTGCTCTCATCCATGTTTGTCAGAAGATAAACCTTTTTCACATACTGTTTTTCCCCTTCCACAACACCGCCAATCAAACCACAGGCTTCATTCGGAAGACCTTCTTTGCAGTGAGCTAACATTTTCTCATAATCACTTTTTGTCAAAAATAACATATCCTTTTCTTCCTTTCCGCCTACTTTCCGTCACACTCTACCTGCTCGTAATCAATTAACTCCGTAATTGTCGGATGATCACCGCAGACTGCGCAGGTGCCATTTGCCTTTGGCAGTTTAATCGTGTGAAATTCCATCTTAAGGGCATCATAAGTCAAAAGTTTTCCGGTCAGCAAATCACCAACACCAATCAGATACTTAATTGCTTCCATCGCCTGCAAACTTCCGATAACACCGCCCATAGCACCGATAACACCGGCCTGTTTACAGGTTGGAACAGCATCCTTCGGAGGCGGATCCTTGAAGACACAGCGGTAGCATGGTCCTTCTCCCGGAACATAGGTCATAAGCTGACCCTTAAAGCGGATGATTCCTGCATGGGAAAATGGTTTCTTTGCCATTACGCAGGCATCGTTAATCAAAAATTTCGCCGGGAAGTTATCTGTACCATCAATGATAAAATCATAATCCGCAATCAAATCCATAATATTTTCCGATGTTACAAACTCGCGGTATGTATTTACTACCACATCACTGTTCATCGCATTCATCGTCTCTTTTGCCGATTTTACTTTTGCTTTGCCTACATCTGCCGTGCCATGAATAATCTGACGCTGCAAGTTCGACAAATCTACCTCATCCGCATCGACAATACCAATGGTTCCAACACCGGCTGCTGCCAGATACATTGCTGCCGGAGCACCAAGTCCACCGGCTCCGATAATAAGGACTTTGCCGTTTAACAGCTTTTTCTGTCCTTTCACGCCTACTTCCTGCAAAATAATATGCCGGGAATAGCGCTCCATCTGCTCATTTGTAAACGCCATTAATTTGCGCCTCCTCCCATGAAATAAAGAAATTCTACGACATCATTTTCTTTGAGTGCCGTTGTAGCAAAATCTGTGCTTTCCACAAATTCATCGTTCACTGTTACGGTTACATAATCCGGGTTTTCCACTTTCTCAACCTCAATGAGTTTTGCGATTGTCAAACCCTCATCGTATGTTTTCTTTTCTCCAGCTACGGTTACTACCATTTTCATATCCTCCTTTATAAAACTTCCTCTACAGCTTCTTCTAACTCTTTCCGCTTTACAAGACCTCGGATTCGGTTTACTTCTTTTCCCTCTTTGAAAAACAAAAGGGTTGGGGAAGCTGCTACTTCATATTTTTGTGCCAGTTCGGCATCAAAATTCACATTTACTTTGACGACGATAAGTTTATCCTCATAGTCATCTTCAATTCCGCCTAAAACCGGCGATAATTGTTTACATGGAATACAGCTATCCGAATAAAATTCAACGATAACCGGAAGAGACGCCTTAAGAACTTCGGCTTCAAACTCTTCTGCATTCACTCGCTTTGCCATGTCCTGCCTCCTATTCTTCTACCTTTTTAACAATCAAATCATAGGTGCCATTTTCATTGTCAATCAATTTCAGAACCTGCTGTCCTTCTTCCTTAAAACTTCTTGGCACATTCTGAACCGGTTCTCCATCATTCATCGTAACCGCTAACACCTGTCCGATTTCCAACTCTTCCATTGCCACTTTTGCCTTTACAAATGTCATCGGGCAGACAACATCCGTAATATCTACTCTTTCATCTACTTCAAACTCAGCCATGATATGCCTCCTTCATCTTTTCTATAAATTTATCTTCGCCAACTCTCTCGATTGTGAATCGGAAACGTTCGCTTGGATTTGCGTTATCATCAAAAAACTGAATTGCTGCGTCCGTTACACGGAACAAATCTTCCTCAGATTCAATCACCGGCAAAATTTCCTCGCCCTTGTAAATTCGGTTACCAAACAATCCGCCAAACGATACGAGATAACCGCTTTTTGCATCCCATGCATCCGTCGGACAGGCTTTCACACAGCGTCCACAGTAATTACATTTACTCTCATCCACTTTAATTTTATTATCCTCAAGAGTAATCGCACCGGTACGGCATGCCTTAACACAGACACCGCAGGAAATGCAGGCATCTTCTTTCCACTGCACTTTCGTTGCGCCCTTGATACCAACATCATTTTCCTCTGCTTTTAAGCAGTTGTTCTGACATCCGGTTACACCAAATTTGAACTTATGTGGAAGTTCTCTGGCGAAATATCTCTCATCCAGTTTTTTTGCAATATCATATGTGTCAATGTTGCCGCTTGGACAAATCTGATTTCCCTGACAGGAAGTAATCGTACGAACACGTGGTCCGCACACACCCGGCTTACAGCCACCTTTTGCCAAATCTTCTTTTACGGCATCAATATCATCTAATTTGATAAATGGAATTTCCACGCTCTGACGGGAAGTCAGGTGAACATGTCCATCTCCATATTTGTCTGCTACTTCCGCAATTGTCTTCAAATTCTCTGCGGTTAAGTTTCCTCCTACGACTGCCAATCGAAGAGAAAAACAATTTTTTTGTTTCTGGCGCATAAATCCGCCCTTTTTCAGTGTACTGTAGTCTACTGCCATTTTCTTATCCTCCTGCTCTTTCTACTTGAGTGCGTGCTTAAAATCTTCGATTAAATCTTCCACATCTTCAATTCCAACACTAATGCGAATCAAATCATCAAAAACACCCGCTTCTTCTTTTTCTTTTTGTGTACTGTGTGCATTCAGCGTTGATTCCGGATGAATGATTAACGTTTTCGTATCGCCAATATTCGACACTATTTTCGGTATTGTCAATGTGTTAATCAAATCAAACGCACGCTCTTTGGAGCCAACTCGAATTGTAAGAATTGCTCCATATCCATTTTGCAGAACTTTCTCTGCCTGTGCATGCCATAAACTGTCACTAAGTCCCGGATAATTCACTGTTACATCCGGATACGTATTTAAAAATTCAGCCAGTTTTTTCGCATTATCGCAGGCCCGCTCCATGCGCAGACCCAGAGTTTCCATACCTAAGAGATTATAAAACGCTGTCTGTGGAGACAAACAGGCTCCCGTATTACGGAACAGACCGTTTCGCAGTTTCGCCGTGAAAGCAAATTTGCCAAACTTCGCATACTCTGCCATGCCCGGATATTTCTCCTTGTCCCAGCGAAAAGCACCGCTGTCGGTAATCACACCACTGATAGCATCACTGTTGGCATTGATGTATTTCGAGGTCGAATTGACTACAATGTCCGCTCCTTTTTCAATCGGGCGTACCAGATATGCCGTTGCTACCGTGTTATCCATCACAAGTGGCAGATTATGTTTGTGTGCTGTCTCTGCTAACTTCTCAATATCCACAACGTCAAGTTTTGGATTACCAATCGTCTCTGCGAAAATCACGCGGGTCTTTTCATTGATGGCGGCTTCCACCGCCTGCTCATCGTGAATATCCACAAATACTGTTTTAATGCCAAATGCCTCAAAATCATGAAACACATCGATGGATCCGCCGTACAAACTCGTACTCGCTAAAATTTCCTCGCCCGCACGGACAACATTTAACAGCGCATTCGTAATCGCTGCCATACCGGATGCACAGGCAACCGATGCAATTCCACCTTCCAATGCTGTCATTTCATTTTCAAAAGCTAAAATCGTCGGATTATTAATTCTCGTATAGGAAAATCCGTTTGCTTTATTATGAAACAACTTTTCATGCTGTTCTGCCGAAGACTGGTAAAAAGCACTGGAATGATAAATCGGAGTCAGTGTAGCACCGGTCTCCTTATCCCCTTTTTCTACCTGATGCAGTAGTGCTGTATTAAATCTCATGGCGTCCTCCTCTAAATGTAATCACCGCGTTTTGCTTCATTACCCAAAAAGACGGACTGCTCACGGATATAATCCGCTGCCCACTTCGCATCTGCGCCCTCGTCAAGCCAGTTACTTAAGTACGATTCACTCTTATTCTGAATGGTATCTGCCTGCTTTTTATCAACTAACAATAATACAACAATACCGGCACGATGTAAATGTTTAATCACACAGTCAATATCATCATTTTTTCCAGGGGCATACAAATATGTATGTCTGCCATCCAGATTCAGAATTTTCTCGACGTCTTCCACAAACGCACGGTTTATCTTCTTGTCATCTTTTACAAACTCAACCGTAATTGCCTTCTGTCCATTGGTTGCTGCACGAACAGTTCGGTCCACACGACCTTCGTAGACACTGTGCTCTTTCTCATGCACTTCTTCCACGACACCGCAGGCAGAAGTCATATTCGTCACACGGTCAATCAAAATGAATTCACCCATCGTTTTATGATTCTTAAATTCATCGATGACAATGCGGTCTGCCAGTGAAATTTTGCAGCTTGCAATCTCATTTTTAGCAAGATTTTTTACATCCTTTTTCTCACCGGTATTAACATCTACCGCATAAGAAATTTCTGTCACAGAACAAGGAATTGTTTTCGTTCCGAGTTTAAAGAAGAAGTTTTTGCCACGGAACAATTCGTCATCGTCCATCCACAAAATCGTGGCAGTCAGAGTCGATGCCGTTTTCACACCAGAATCTACCGTAAGTACACAGCCGCGGGAAACATCCACTTCCCTGTCTAACTGAATGGTAACCGGCTGGCCTTTTTTCGCCTCTTTACTATCCTTATCACCAACATAAATACTTTTTACTTTTGCCTTTTCATTGCTTGGCAGCGTTGTCAGCTCGTCTCCCACATGGATATTTCCATTTTCTACCTGTCCCTGAAAACCACGGAAGGTATGGTCTGGACGGCACACACGCTGTACCGGCATATAAAATCCTTTTTCATGAGAATCCTCTGCCACATCCACATCTTCCAAATAAGAAAGAAGAGTCGGTCCTTCATACCAGTCAATCGCATCGGATTTCTTTGTTACATTATCTCCTTCCGTTGCGGAAACCGGAATAATCTGAATTGTCTGAAGATTCAGTTCACCGGCAAGTTCTTGAATCTGTTTTTCGATTTCATCAAAACGCTCTTTACTGTAATCAACCAAATCCATTTTATTAACAGCAAATACAAACGAATTGATTCCCATCAACGCACAAATTCTCGCATGACGTCTTGTCTGAATCAAAACACCCTGTGTGGCATCAATCAAAATAACTGCCAAATCCGCAAAGGAAGCACCTACTGCCATGTTTCTTGTATACTCTTCATGACCCGGCGTATCTGCTACAATAAAACTTCTCTTATCTGTCGTAAAATAGCGGTATGCCACGTCAATCGTAATTCCCTGCTCTCTCTCTGCCATCAATCCGTCAAGCAAGAGCGAATAATCAATCGCACCGCCGCGGCTTCCGACTTTACTGTCAAGTTCCAACGCTTTTTCCTGATCGGCATAAAGAAGTTTTGAATCATACAGGATATGACCGATCAAGGTTGATTTTCCGTCGTCCACGCTTCCGCATGTAATAAATTTTAATAATCCGCTCATCTTAGAAATACCCCTCTCTCTTTCTTCTTTCCATACTTCCTGCTGCCTCATTATCTATTACTCGTGTTGTTCTCTCTGACGATACGGCACTAAGTGTCTCATCAATAATTTCATCCAATGTAGTCGCCGTTGACTCGCATCCTCCGGTCAGAGGATAGCATCCCAATGTACGGAAACGTACACTCTTATGCTCAATTTTTTCACCCGGACGTAATTTCATGCGGTCATCATCCACCATAATAATGTTGCCATCGCGGTAAACAACCGGGCGGACTTTTGCAAAATACAAAGAAGGAATCTCAATCTTTTCCCGTCTTATGTACTGCCAGATATCCGTCTCTGTCCAGTTAGAAAGTGGGAATACTCTCACTTCCTGATGTTTCTGAATCTGTGAATTATATAATTTCCACATCTCCGGACGCTGGTTTTTCGGATCCCAGGCATGATGCTCATTTCTAAAAGAAAAGATTCTCTCTTTCGCACGGGACTTTTCTTCATCTCTTCGTCCGCCGCCAAACGCTGCGGTAAAACCATATTTATCAAGTGCCTGTTTCAATGCCTGTGTCTTCATGATATCGGTGTAAGCAGAACCATGATCAAATGGATTAATACCCTGCTTTACTCCTTCCTCATTGATATATTCCAGCATTTCGATGCCAAGTTCTTTCGCTCTTCTGTCACGGAACTCAATCATCTCTTTAAATTTCCATGTCGTGTTTACGTGCAAAAACGGAAATGGAGGTTTCTCCGGATAAAAAGCTTTCATTGCCAGATGTAACATAACCGAACTGTCTTTTCCAATCGAATACAGCATAACCGGTTTTTCACATTCCGCCGCAACTTCGCGAATGATATAAATTGCCTCTGCCTCCAGTTCATCCAGATGTGATAATTCACTCATATCGTTTTCCTTCCTTTCTTCTCTCCTCGTTAATATTTGTTGGACTCTTTCGTATTTAGAACAATCTGCTCGGTTTCGCCATCCTGTCTGTGTATCTGCCAGTACAGCTTGTCTCCTTTTTTGTCGACTGTCATTTTGCTTCCCATACCGCCGATATCGGCTCCTAAGTAGAGGGAAATCGCACCGAAGTGACATTCTTTCACACAAGAGGAACATCCCCAGCAGTCCTTCGGGTACTTGATATAGGCTTTCCCTGCCTCATTCATTTTAATAAGACTTCCCGGACATACCTGCTCGCAGGCTTTACAGCCTTTACAGAGCGCCTGATTCATCGTGATGCTCATAATGCTCCTCCCTTCCAACTAATTTACGGGTAAATACGGTGATTTTGCCATCTTCCATTTTGGAATTAACATACTTTAACCAGTCACCGCTCTTTTTAGGATAATCTAAATTTTCATCAAAACTGTGCCATCTTGTCTCTTTTCTTGCAAAAAGATGAGCAATTACCGATTTGCACACGGTAAGACGTTCTTTCAATTCATACACAAACATCAACTCATGCATATCACCGGCGTTTACATTTTCAGCAAGTTTTTCTATCTTTTCAATCTTTTCTTTCGCAAGCGCAAGCTGTTTTTCATTGAATTGATAATGAGTAGAAATACCTCCGGCATACTCATCCATTACCTTCTGCATTGCCTCTTCCAACGCTTCCGTCTCATACATACCGCCTTCATTTGATAAATAGCGGTTGTACTCCGTAATCTTTGCATCAAGAGCTTTTTTCTCTGTACTCTCATCAGATGCCTTCTCTTTATCTCTTTCCTCATTCAATTGAGAAACTATTTTCTTGGCTGCGATTTCACCTTCAACCATCGCACCGGTCACATATTTCTGCGGACATCCGCCTGCCACATCTCCTGCGGCAAACAAACCATGAATCGTAGTCTCTCTGTCGGTATCAACCCAGTAGCCGCTCGCTGTATGGCCACCGACGATATAAGGCTCAGTGCCCTCGATTTCGACATTCTGCTCACTCGGATTTTTACCCGATTCAAGCCATTTGAGTGTCTGGCTTGGTGCCATGTTTAAGTACGCTTTTTTCAGCGACTCATCCCGCTCTGCGGTAATGCCCTCTGTTCTCAGATAACACGGTCCGCGCCCCTCTAAGTTTTCCATCACCGTGCCGTAGACACGCTCCGATGTAGTCAGACCGTATTTATCTTCGTATACTTCTCCTTTGGCGTTCACCTGCTTCGCACCAACGCCCTGAGCAATCGTTCCGGTCGGTGCAATTGTATCTTTACAGCGAAGTGCGATAAAACGCATTTCAAATGTTGTCATTTCTGCTCCGGCACGAATTCCCATCGCATAACCGGCTCCGGTATTAAACGGCGGATACCACATTTTGTGACGGGAAAATCCCGGATTATTCGGCCGGTACAAACCTGCCGCACCGCCGGTCGCACAGAGCACCTTCTTTGCCCTTATCTCATAGGCGGTACCTTCTTCAATCGAAAACCCGAAAGCTCCTTTGATTTCATTCTCCTCCACAATGTAATCGGTAATGTTAATCCGGTTTAAAATTGTGACATCCTCTAACTTTTCTACCGCCTTTGCCAAAAGCGGCTTCATATTTTCTCCATTTATTTTTATGTTACGGTTTCCTCTGGCAACATAGTTTCCATTTTCATCTTTTAAAATAACAAGTCCTAAGTTTTCCATTTTATGTGTCACACGATTTAATCCTTCGGACATCGTCATGAGCAAATCTTCTCTCACAATGCCGTCCGCATCTTTTTTTGCATACTCCACATAATCCTCCGGCTTTCTTCCATCCACAATGTAAGCATTAATGGCATTAACGCCGGCCGCCAGACAGCCGCTTCGTTTGATATTTGCTTTTTCCGCAATGACAATCGAATAATCGGACTGTTCACGAATCGTAAGTGCCGCATAGCATCCTGCCGTTCCGCCGCCAATGATAAGAATGTCCGTATGCAACATCTTTTTGTTCTCAATCTGCATGGTGTATCCTCCCCGTTAAATGTAAAATACATCTTCTCTTTCCTGCATCTCTTTATTTTCCATCAAATAAGTCTGCTTCGAATCAAAGATATATAATCGGTAAATCAATACATGAACCGTCTCGCCAACCAAAACAAAATCTTTTTCCAAAGAACGTTCTCCAACAACCAAAATACCATTGATGTCCACGGTAACATCCATTCGGTTTCCTCGGAACACGACATCCGTTACCACACCGGTTTCAGCGGCACTGATATATTGGTCCAGTTTTCCACTCTTTGAGATTTTCACAAATTCCGGACGAATGACCGCCTGATTGGCATGTTCAATCCGCTCGAAACCTTTTAATTTATCGTAATCCTCAACAACCGAAGACCTGCCGATAAATCTTGCTACAAACGGTGTTGCCGGACTTTTATAAATTTCAACCGGCGTTCCCATCTGCTCAATCGTTCCGTGATTGGTAATAATAATTTCGTCTGCAACCTCGACCGCTTCCTCCTGGTCATGGGTGACAAAAATACTTGTAATACCAAGTTTTACAACCATCTCTTTCAACCACGAGCGAAGTTCGGTACGCACTTTCGCATCAATCGCAGCAAACGGCTCATCGAGTAAGAGAACTCTTGGATTTGGTGCTAGCGCTCTCGCAAAAGCAACTCTTTGTCTCTGTCCGCCGGACAACTGATTCGGATACCGTTTTTCCATCCCTGACAAACCGGTCATCGCTAACAATTCCGTAACCCGTTCCTTAATCTGCTTTTTCGGCATCTTCTGAAGCACCAGTCCAAATGCCACATTATCGTATACCGTCATATAACGGAACAGCGCATAATTCTGAAAAACAAAACCAATCCCTCGCTTGGCAGCCGGTACATCATTCACCCGCTTGCCATCAATGTAAATATCTCCTTCATTCGGATTCTCAAGTCCTGCAATCATCCGCAGTAAAGTTGTCTTTCCGCTGCCGGACGGTCCTAACAGGGCAACTAACTTTCCTTTTTCCACACCAAGACTTACATGGTCAGAAGCAAGAAAATCACCATATTTTTTTACAATGTTTTTCATTTCTACATACATACTTTTTTCTCCTTGTCATCTCGGTGTTCTAATACATTTCTCACAAACAATATGACGATTGCGATAATCACTAGCAGTGACGATACCGCAAACGATGCTGTCACGGATGTGTCGGTTCCCGACATATATAACGCATCGATTTCAAGCGGAAGGGTAAAAGTTTCACCCCTCGTTTTCGACAAAGCGTTTACCGCACCAAACTCACCAAGTGCTCTCGCCGCACATAAAATAATACCATAAATCAGTCCCCATTTCATCTGTGGAAGTGTAATTTTACGAAAAATTGTAAAACCTTTGGCACCCATCAGAGCCGCCGCTTCTTCCTCATCTTTGCCCTGTGCATTCAGCACCGGAAGAATCTCTCTTGATACAAACGGGAAGGTAACAAAAATGGTTGCGAGCACAACACCCGGTATTGCAAATGTAATTCGTATATTCGTACCAAAGAACTGGTTAAATGCCCGAATCGCCGGATAAAACCATCCCAGTCTTCCAAATGTCATCAAATAGGAAAGACCTACAATAACCGGAGAAATGGAAAATGGTATATCAATCAACGTCGCTAAAATCTGTTTGCCCCGGAACGAAAACTTCGTCAATAGCCACGCCGCACAAATTCCAAAAAAGGTATTTACGACAACCGCAATCACCGTTGCTAACAAAGTAACAAGCAAAGCACTTACCACATACGGTGTTGAAATCGCCTGCACATAAAATCCGATTCCCTCTTTCAGCGAATTAACAAGAACCGAAAGAAGTGGTGCTGCAAGCATGAGCAGAAGAAATAAAAGGGTAATCGTGATTAAAATAATTTTTGTTATTTTCTTTCGTCGTTCCATCCTTTTTTCCTCCTCATAACAGATTTGTTCTTGCCGCCTGCCGTGCCTGTACGATATTGACAAACAATAATAACACGAAGGACAGCACTAACATCACAAGGGCAATTGCCGTCGCACTCTCATAATCAATGTAACTTAATTTCTGCATAATTACATAGGAAACAACCTGTGTCTTTTCTTTTGCACTGTTGCCCGATATGTAAATGACACTGCCGTATTCACCAATTCCTCTGGCAAGTGCCAGACCAAATCCGGTTAAAATCGCAGGTGTTAATTCCGGTAAAATCACACGTCGAAATGTTTTCGATGGGCTTGCACCTAACATATAAGCCGCTTCTTCATACTGTCCATCCAGTTTTTCAAGGACCGGCTGAACCGCCCGGATTACAAAAGGAAGTCCGACAAACACAAGTGCGATAACCAATCCGGTTTTCGTATAAGTCACCTTAATTCCAATACCCGCTAACATTTTTCCAAAAAATCCGGTTTCCGAATATAATTTGGAAAGTGTAATTCCGGCTACGGCTGTCGGCAGTGCAAAGGGAAGTTCAATCAGCCCGTCCACAATCCGCTTGCCCGGAAAATCATATTTTACTAAAGTCCATGCCACGATAACGCCAAACACCGTATTGATTCCTGCCGCCACGAGCGAACAGCCAATACTTGTCAAAAAAGCATTTCTTACATTTGATTTCCAAAGAAGAGAGAAAAATTCTCCCGGTGAAATTTTCAAGGAATACACAAGCACTGAAGCCAGCGGAATCAGCACAATCAGGGAAAGCATTAACACAACAATTCCAAATGTGCAGCGAAATCCGGGAATCACCCTTGCTTTTTTCACTCTCTTTTGTCTGACCGTATTCCTCATCCGAAAAACTCCTCTTCTAATAGTTATAAATCTCATCAAACATGGCATCATCATCAAAACATTTCTGATATGCTTTCTCCCAGCCGCCAAAATCGTCAATCGTCCATAATTTTATAGACAAATCAAACTCATTTCCAAATTCCTGCAAAATTTCCTTGTCGGTTGGGCGGTATCCGCTTTTTCCAATTAACCGCTGTGCCTGTTTCGTATAAAGAAAATCCAAATACCGTTTACTCACTTCTTCTGAGCCATTTGCTTTTGCATTATCATCCACAATTGCAACACTTGGCTGTGCTAAAATACTGACAGACGGATTTACGATTTCATACTTGCCGGCATAGGATTTCATAGTTACAATTGCTTCATTTTCCCATGCAATCAGCACATCGCCTTTACCATTTTCCACAAACGTCGTTGTCGCACCCCTGGCACCGGAGTCCATAACCGATACATTGTGATACAACTGCCTCATAAATTCTTTCTGCTTGTTCTCATCGCTCCATTTGGTCTTTGCATAACCAAGAGCTGCTAAGAAGTTCCAGCAGGCACCTCCGCTGCTTTTCGGATCCGGTGTAATGACCTCCACACCTTTTCGCGTTAAGTCATCCCAGTCGTGAATCTGCTTTGGATTTCCTTTTCGCACTAACAGCACAATGGTCGATGTATAAGGGGCAGAGAATTTTGGAAATTCTTTAATCCATCCGGCATCAACAAGCCCCGTCTTCTCAATTAGGGATATGTCATGCTCTAATGCAAGTGTAACAACATCCGCGTTACACCCTTCCACAACCGACCTCGCCTGACTGCCGGAGCCGCCGTGCGACTGTATCACCTGAACTTCCTTGTTATAAGTCTTCTTATAATATTCTTCAAACATCGTATTATAAGATTCATAAAATTCTCTTGTCGGGTCATACGAAACATTCGTTATCGTGATAACATCTGACTTCGTTCCACAGCCGCTAAGGATAAGCACAAGTACCAGAAAAAGAAGGACACTATTCTTTCTTTTTCTCATCGCCTGCTCCTTTACTCTTCTACTACAAACAAAGAAGTGGACAAATATCTCTCACCGGTATCCGGCAGTAAAACAACAATATTTTTTCCTGCATTTTCTTTGCGTTTTGCTAACTGTGTAGCTGCATAAAGTGCTGCACCGGAAGAAATTCCAACTAACAATCCATCACTCTTTGCTACTTTTCTTGATGTTTCAAAAGCATCATCATTTTCAACCGGAATAATTTCATCCAAAACATCTTTATCCAAAACATCCGGCACAAATCCGGCCCCAATTCCCTGAATTTTATGTGGTCCCGGCTTTCCTCCGGACAATACCGGTGAGCCTGCAGGCTCAACAGCCACGACTTTTACATCCGGATTTGCTTCTTTTAATCCCTGTCCGGTTCCGGTAACCGTTCCGCCAGTTCCAACTGCTGATACAAAAATATCAACTTTACCATCGGTATCTTTCAAAATTTCCTGTGCGGTTGTCTTTTTATGAATTGCCGGATTTGCTTCATTTTCAAACTGCTGTGGAATAAATGCATTTCCATATTCCTCTTTCAACTCTTCCGCCTTTTTAATCGCACCTTTCATACCATCGCGTCCCGGTGTAAGAACAATTTCAGCACCTAACGCCGATACAATCTTGCGTCTCTCTACACTCATGGTGTCCGGCATCGTAAGAATCAGGTGTAATCCCTTTGCCGCTGTCACAAACGCAAGTCCAATTCCTGTATTACCGCTTGTTGGCTCGATAATCACGGTATCTGAATTAATTTTTCCATCCGCAATTCCCTGCTCAATCATCGCATGAGCCACACGGTCTTTTACACTTCCCAATGGGTTAAAATACTCCAATTTTACAATCAGATTTGCCTCTAACTCATTTTCCTTTTCATAATTTGTCAACTCCAGCAATGGAGTATTTCCGATTAATTCTGTCAACTGTTTTGCAATCTTTGCCATCGCTTTCACCATCCTTTTCCTACTATTCATGTAGGGTTTATATAATTTAACTGTGCCTATCATATCACCTATTTCCTACTAAGTCAATAGGATTTGTAAAGTTTTTTTGAAAAAGTTCAGCCATAAAAAGGAACCGGTCACAAATGTGTGCACGCACACAATTCATGACCGGTTCCTTTTTATGGGCTGCAGCGCCCGATTATGAGCAAAACAAATGATAGAATCGATAGTCATTACTCTTCTCATCTCTCCCTATCATTTCAACAATCTGCGACTCCATGGATGAAGATATATATGTTTTTTCTAATTCTATCATTTTGTTTTCCTTTCCGATTTTACTTTTCTACAATTTTCAAATCTAAATCATATTTTTTAAATTTTTCCATGGCTTTTTTATACGTTTGTTTTGTTCCTTTAGGAACGCAAAAAGTTTGCGAACTCATCTCAAATCTACTTAAAACAGGTGGCTTTTTAGACAAAAAACAATACTCCTTTACATGATACTCTCCTGTTGCGTTTACATTTGCTACTTCTTTAACAGATGCAGGTATCACCATCTTCTTCACTCTTTTAGCAGCAAAATGCACCCTATTCAAATATTTAATTTCTTTTGGTACAACAAACGTATCATTTTTCGTTACACCAACAACAAGATGTTTGTTTTTCTTATTGTAGATACAGCCATTAGCAACCCCGTATTTCTTATTTTTCGGCGAAATATTAAACTTCACATAATGATCGGACGCAAACAAACACCCTATATCATCCTGTGTCAATGTTTTCGGAATATAAATTTCAACAGTATCTTTACTGTAACAGCAACTGCCATATAAATTTTCTATCTTTGTTACACTTTTAGGAATACTCAATTTCTTTAATGGCCGAACGGTAGTGTACATCGTTTTGCCATTCTTTGATAAAAGCACCCCATTTTGTACTTTATACTTTTTGTTTTTTCCTGATACATTAAATTTTCTCCATTTTACATCTTTACATATATATTCCACATTTTTCCTAAGGCCTTTGGGAATATTTATGCTCTTGCCATCTTGTAACCCCATAAAACAATATTCAGAAATATCAACAATTGTATCTGGCAAAACAATCTTTTTTATTTTCGCAGTCTGTTTAATAATCTTTTGCGGCACAAAGTTACTATTCTCATCATCAACGTATATCCCAAACAAATTATCTGCCCCAACAGGTTCTTCTTGCTCACTGCATAATTTATAAACCGGTTTACCATCCAATTTGGATGGAATTACCAGTTTTGTAATTCTTTTTGCATTACATATTTTCACCTTTTGTATCCGAACCTTACTGTTTGCATCAATCTTGTATATAAATTGAAAACTGCCAATTTTCTTTGACTTTGCAAATATGTGTCTGTTATTTCCCACGCTAATCCCTATTATGCATAGTAAAATTAATGTAAGTATTCTTCCTGTTTTTTTCATATAAGTCTCCTTATAATTGGTTTATTTACTTATGCTTTTCTAAAACTTATTGCTCAATAAATGTGAATTTAATTCTTTCTGAGCTCACATTACTTTTATCGATTACCCATGTTTTTTCATAAGCATCTTTGCATCCTTTTGGAACATATACCTTAACGTTTACCTCGTCGCCAAGACCAACTACCGAATTCGTCTGTTCTTTTAACAAAGTCGGTGGTTCCTTTCCATTGCACACAATTATTGGAGCTTTAATGCCACAATACTGCACGATATTTGACACCTTTTTTACGCTCGCCGGGATAATGATTTTTTTTGCCTTTCCATATGTACCAAAGTCGTATGGTATTTCCTTAACCCCGTCTGGAATATTGTATATACCATCTGTCTGATATAGCCATACCAACGTGCCATCTTTTTTACTGTATACCGAACCGTCCTTTGACGCAAAATACTTACTGGCAGAATCCACTTCCACTTTCATCATTGAGTAACTAAAAATACTAATTTTTTTTACACTCTTTGGCAGTACTAAAATCTCACAACCCCGAAATGACATTCCATGATCTCCTATAGAATTTTCTACGGTATCTCTAGTATCTGCCGTATTAATCTCTGTTACCGTTTTCGGTACAACCACCCTTTTCTTCTTATATACAAGGCCATACAATATCTTGCCATTCTTGGAAAGAAGGCAACCGCTCTTTACTTTATACGTTTTGTTCTTTGACGATATTTTTACTTTCTTCCACTTCACCCTCGTAAACTGATTTGCAACCTCTTTCTTCACACTCTTTGGAATATTAATTTCTTTTCCATCCTGCACATAATAGAAACAGCTTGGCGTTATTGACATAATCGAGGATGGTAATTTAATCTTCTTGATTTTGGCTATTTTTTTGTGTAATTTAGGATTTGATATAGTAAAATCCCCTATTCCTTGAGGATCACACATCATAATTCCAAAAAGGTCTCTAGCCTCGTCCGACGTGTGATAGTTGTCCTTTGTGTCACCCAACTTTACTACTTTCTTGCCTTTTATCTTAGCCGGAATATCAAGCTTGCTGATTCCCTTGGATGATAACGGTGTAATCTTAGTTATCCACACACCTTTTTTTGTATTCTTATACTGGTATTTAAATTTTCCTGCCTTATAGGACTTTGCCTCTGCTTTCTCAGCATTTCCACACATCATTGTAATCGCGAGAAAAAACATGGCAGCATATATTATTTTTTTCATATGAAGCTCCTTCCTACTACTTTTCTACAATTTTCAAATCCAAGCCAAATTTTTTCATGGCTTTTTTATACACTTGTTTTTTCCCTTTTGGAACATATACAACACCTCCATATGGCAAATACGCATCACGTTCACGCACTGGCGGCACCTTGGATTTAAAAACAAGTTTTATGTCACTGGCACTTACAAGCGAAGTATTCCAATAAGAGCAAATCTTCTTTAATGTCTTTGGAAATATTATTTTGTCACACTCTCCTCCTGCAAAGGAAGTACCTTCTTTCAGCACAGTTACCTTTTCCGGAATTGTTATTACTCCTTTTTTAGCAGTCGCCACAACAAGACGTCCGGTACGCCGGCTAACCACACATCCTTTGGAAACAAAATAGTATTTGTTTTTAGAGGCGATTTTTATCTGTATTTTTTTCATATAACTAAATGCCTCACCTTTGATTTTCGTAACTGTTTTTGGAATGTATACAGACTTAAGGTTCTTATTAGCATACAATGCCCTTTCTGCTATTGTCTTTACTCCATTTGGAATTTTTACGCTTCTTTTTGTTTCCAAATAACTGTAAAATGTTTTTCCCCTCTTTGAAAGAATACAACCACTTTTCATTTTATATTTTTTATTACCTTTATTGATTGTAACCTTTTTCCATTGTAAATTATAAAGTGCGCTTATATCTTTTTCCAGAGTTTTGGGAAGAGAAATCGTCTTTCCCTTTTGAATACTATGAAAACAATTTGGCGTCAGTTCCTTTAATCCTGACGGGAGAACTATTTTCTTTATTTTGGCAACATCTGAAACAATTTGTTTTGGTACGAGATTATTATCTTCCTCCGAAATACTCATACCAAAAATATTATTGTAAAAATTGTCGTCTGTATCGTCTTTTGCTCCCAATTTTATCACTTTGTTTCCATCGATTTTGGACGGAATCTTTAGTGTGGATATATCACTGCCTGTAACCGGCGCAATTTGAGTAATCCATATATCGTTCCCGTTTGGAGCACTGTCATATTCATATTTGAAGTTCCCAATTTTCTTTGTCTCGGCAGATGCTGAGACTCCCATACCTAATGCAATAACAAATAATACTGCACTAAACCACAATACTTTCTTCATAAGAATACCCCCTTTTTTTGTGCAATTTACACTCTTTACTTATCTAACGATTTGGGAGACAAAAAAGTTGCAGTTTTTAGAATAAGTTTTCTCATCTTAATTGTAATCCTCCTTCGCAAAAATCCCTCTCAAGCTCAATCAGCTTCTTCGCCGCATCTAACATAGCTGCAAAAGAAGATTCCTGAAGATTGGAATTATAGTATTTTCCCAAAAGCATCACCTTGCGGCTAGTCTTTATCAGTTCTTTAGCCTTGTTCAAATCAGACTCTTTTATTGGAACACCTTCCTTTTTCATAAAATCTAATCTTTTTTCAAAAAGCACCTTGTGCTCATAAATACAATATAAAGAAGGTACATGAACCGGAACACCTAATCTTAAATTAGCAAAAAAAGATAAAATTGCATTCAAGTCATATCTTGTATCTTCACAGTCGTTTTTCGAATTTCTCTTATAAACATTTAATTCCCGAATCATTTTTGGAATATTGCTTTCCCATTTATAATCTGGTATTTCACGATACCCAATCAAGGCAATTTCACCCTTTTCCGGGCAATATGAAAGAGCCTCGTAAAAAATTTCAAATGGGATTTGTGCATGTTCCCAGTTTTCATTATCAAAATATCCTTGTGTATAAAACACCTTCTTATCCTTGTCATAACCGTATACGAAGCATCCATGCTCGTAAATTCCCGGATTTTGTTTTTCATATAAATAATTAGTAATTATGGTTTCGTTCCACAACGCAAAACAATACTCGCCCTCATCAAGCATTTTACAGATATAATCACAAAAAATAGTTTCACTGCAAAAATCATAAGGATATTCAATAAAAGATTTAGCAAATACACCTTGAGCAGATACAAAATCATAATGCTCATAATCGGCATACTTAATCTGACTATCATACGACGTGTATTCCAAATGTATATATTTATCATACACCCATCCACTATTGAAAGCCTGCTCATCAATAATACTATAACAGCAAGCCAAACCCAGATAGGCACGAATTGAAGGCTGTACATTTTTTAATATCTTTTTCATTTTTCCTCTCCCATTATATAATCAGATGCATTACTTAATATCTCACAGTATCGTTTTAACTTCTTCCCAAGATTTTTACTCTCACAAGAAAACAATTCATAATCAGACTGCACAAGGGGTGACTGATTCATAACGCCCTTTTCTGCCAAATATGAAACCGCGTTCTGAAAAACAACAAACCATTCTCCCAGAACTTTTTCCATATTCATCACTTTCTTCATGCATTTCCTCTGCTCCCAAAAACTAAGTTTAGCGTTCTCCCAATGTTCTCGAATCTCTTTTCTATCTACTTGCCCTGTCTGTTTTACAATATCAAAAATATCAAAACGTACCAAATGTTTTTGAATACTTTCCGATAGAAAATCATCTGCATATTCCTCAAACGACAAGGTCTGCTCTACTATATCCCCTGTCAATTTTTTATAACGAATCGTTACCAATCGTTTCTTTTCGTCAATGGCAACAATTAAAATAATATCTTCACAAACTTTCTTTTCATCTACAAAATTTACTATGTACGCGCCCTTACTAAGATATTCTGATAATGATTTCCAAACATGTATCATAGTTGTAGGCGATTTACATGGATATTCTAAATATCGTTTTACTGCAACACCACTTCTCCAAATCTCTCGAAGAATTGGAAACCTCAGTTCCTTCTTTGTTTTGTCAAAAACAAGAGAGGAAAACAAATGATAGAATCGATAGTCATTACTCTTCTCATCTCTCCCTATCATTTCAGCAATCTGCGCCTCCATGGATGAAGATATATATGTTTTTTCTAATTCTATCATTTTGTTTTCCCCCTTCTACTTGTTTTACTTTTCTACAATACTACTACGTTATTGCTCAACAAATGTAAATTTTATTCTTTCTGATCCTACTCTGCTTCTATCTATTTGCCACGTTTTTTCATATGCATCTTTACATCCTGTAGGTACATATACCGTAATATTAATAACTTCGTCTCTAAGGCTTACTACCGAATTAGTTTGTTCTTTTGACAAAGTCGGTGGTTCTTTTCCTTTGCATACAATTACCGGATCTTTAACATAACAATACTGCACTATATTTGCCACCTTTTTAACACTTGCCGGAATAATGATTTTTTTTGCATATCCGTATGTTCTAATAGGTTCCGGTATTTCCCTGATTCCATCCGGGATATTAAATATTCCATCGGTCTGATACAGCCATACAAGTCTGCCGTCTTTTTTATCGTATAACGATCCGTCCTTTGATACAAAATACTGACTGCCAGAATCCACCTCCACTTTCATCATTGAATAACTAAAAATACGGACTTTTTCTACGCTCTTTGGAAGCACCAATGTCTCACATCCTAAAAATGCCAATCCGTGAACTGTTTCACTATGTGCCGTATCTCTGGTGCCGTCCGTTTCAATCGCTGTTACCGTTTTCGGCACAACTACCCTTTTCTTCTTATATACAAGACCATACATCACCTTTCCATTTTTAGAAAGTAGGCAGCCATTCTTTACTTTATACGTTTTGTTCTTTGACGATATTTTTACTTTCTTCCACTTCACCCTCGTAAACTGATTCACAACCTCTCTCTTCACACCCTTTGGAATATTAATCTCCTTTCCTTCCTGCACATCAAAGAAACAACTTGGTGTTATTGATACAACTGAGTCCGGAATCCGAATCTTCTTTATCTTAGCAACTCTTTTATGCACTTTAGGATTTGATGGGATATGAATACCACCTTCCTCATAATATCCAATTCTAACACCAAAAAGATTTAAAGTAGTATAATCAGTAGTATCTTTGTCATTCGTATTTCCCAGTTTGACCACTTTCTTTCCCTTTATCTTAGCAGGGATATTAAGCTTACTGATTCCCTTGGAAGAAAGCGGCGTAATCTTGGTAATCCACACCCCTTTTTTAGTATTCTTATACTGGTATTTAAATTTTCCTGCCTTATAAGACTTTGCCTTTGCTTTCTCAGCATTTCCACACATCATTGTAATCGCGAGAAAAAACATGGCAGCATATATTATTTTTTTCATATGAACCTCCTTATAATTGTTTTATTTACTAATAATACGATTGAAAAGAGTATTTAGTTGCATTTTTCAAAAATTCATTCTGTTACTTTGTACCATGTGAATTTGAATAATCAAATGTATAGTGAACCTCATTTCCTACTTCTTTCATATAATCGGAATACTTATTCAACTCATAATTGCGAGTATAATTACCAGGCACTTCAAGATCCGTAACACGTAATTCCTTTTTCTCACTATACCGTAACATCATCCGTCTTGCCACAGTAGCAGCATCATCATATCGTTCTTTTATATACTCTTTATCATCTGCGCCATTTTTTATGCCAGTTGATGGATGTATAATATCACCACTCCTTGTTCGAGCGCTATGAGCATATACGTCCGTTGCTGAATGAATCGCCATTCCCCAAATAACAGCACGCTTAAATCCATTTGAATTACTTTGTTTTTTTGCCTTAGAATTATTTTTTTTCAAATCATACAGAATATAATTCCAGCCTTTCTGTGATGTTTTATAAAGTTCTTCAACTGAATCTTGCATTTTTTGTGCATATTCATATTCGAATGAAGATTCTGTTCTGGCAATCGTATTATACTTATAGACAGCCTCCGCAATGTATGTAGCATATAAGACTGCTTTCACATAATTTGTTGTATAATACCCATGCCAGCATGGATTTGGATTCATTCCAGCAAATTTTCGTCCTTCTGTTCCATTTTCCCCACTATGTTCTGTCCCCATATCAAACGAGTAGCTTACATTATCGTATGTCACTGTTAACTTATCCTTTAAATCCGGGAATCGTACTCCTGCTCTTACACAATAATATTCTTCTTCTACCATTTTCTTATGCGCTCCCTCTGTCCAGCTTCCCTCTACACAGCCAGTATCCTCAAAAGTTTCAACTTTACGCTTGTTTACTTTTACTTCGACCCCATTCTGTGTATTAATTTTTGTATAGTTTTTACTATAATTATCATACTGTGCTAAAGCGTATTCAGCATCCAAAAGTCCACTTCCATATGCATCGGATTCACCATACAAGTTAGCAGTTTCATTTAAAAGACCACGGACAAATTCCGGCGAAGCATTCAAATTTTTCTCCATAATCAATGACGCTGCTGCCGCAACCTGAGGTGCAGCAAGACTTGTTCCTGAAACCACCTCTTCTGAACCAATAAAACCGGTTGTCCGAACAAGTTCACCCGGTGCCACAAGATCAAGTTCCTCGCCCTTTGCGCTATATTGCTCTACAGAACCATCTTTATCCACCGCACCTACTGCCATTACCTCGTCATAAGCAGCCGGATACTGCACGCCTTCACTTCCTGTGTTTCCTGCTGCGGCAACAACCAAAATTCCTGCATCTGTAGCATCCTGTACTGCCTTTTCCAAAGCTTCCGAATACTCGCTGATTCCAAAACTCATATTGATAATATTTACTTTATGGTTAATTGCCATATAAATTGCTTCAACCACTCGGCTTATCGGTGCTTTATTCCCATCTCCTAATACACGATACGAATAAATTTCGGCATTTGGATTAATTCCTGTAATTCCCTCGCCATTATCTTTTGCTGCAATAAGACTAGCCACACTGGAACCATGACCGGAACCATCCATAAACATCTGTGTCATTTCTTCTTCTCCCGGAACAAGACTTGTCTGATAGGCAAGATCGATATCATTCCCCCAGTCAACTCCGGAATCCAAAATAGCTATCTTTACTTTGTTATTTGATTTCTTTGCCTTGTTTTCAGCATGAATCATCTGAACATTCCATTCTACCTTGGATTCATTTTTCTTATGTCTTTTCTCCACCTTCTTATGCTTTTTCTTATCTTTTCCCGCAAAGTATTTCTCACCACAAGCAGAAACTTCTTTATCTTCCTCTACAAATTCAACATTCTGATTCGTTTCCAGTTGTTCTGCTTCTTTACCGGAAAGTTCCAAAGAAACCAATTTGTTTTCTTCCAGTTTATCCTCTCCATTTTGATTAATTTCCGTGCTTTCCTCATAAGTTTTTGTGGACTGTTTCATCGCCGCTTTCGTTTTAAACTTAACGATGTAATCTTTCTTTCCTTTTTGCTGTGTTCTCTGTCCGGTTACACCACTTTCATTTGCAGGTTCAGCTGCTCGAATATTAAGCATTGGCCCTACATGATGCATAACGAGCGCAGCCATTGCCGTCACTGCACAACTCCTTCTCATAATTTCTCTTACTCTCATAAATTAGACTCCTTTCATTGTTGAACAAAACCAAGCTAATTTCCCGGTTTTTTCGCTTGGATACAAATAATCAACAAAGGAAAAAGTAAACTCTCCCCTTATCTGATCTTTATCACACAGTTTCTTAAATAACATCTGAACCTCAGGAATATCTTCCTCGTCATCTACCACCATATAAACATCAAATTTTTCATAATCTGTCTGAATAATTTGAAATTGTAATATTGCCATTTCGAGCATCAAATTGATTCGCTCAATTACTCCAAAAAGGCAATCATAATGTGCCACACTTCCATCTGCCTTTTGTATTAGGTCATTATCTCTTGCCATCTCCAATTCCAAAATCGGTTCCTGACTTCCGCAAGAACAATTCCTATCTGTGCAAAGACGTCCTCTATCTCCAACTTTATATCGCACAAATGGCATCACCCGGTTATGCTTTGATGTAATACAGATTTGATTATCCTCCACAATTTCCACATAAACATTTTCTGTCATCACATGCAGCTTATGAAAAGGACATTCATAAGCAATCGAGTTTACTTCATAACACCCATATTGGCTGGCAACTTTACAGTTAAAAAATGCTTCCACCTCCTCTTTCCAGTCATTTGTAATCCGTTCTCCCGTTACTTCAATGTAACTTATCGAGGTAATTGGTTTACACTGATATTTCTTTACTAACTGCATAAATAAGATTAATAGTGACGGTTGTATGATAATCCACTTGGGTTCAAACGCTTTCATTTTTTCATAAATTTCTAACAGTTTTTTTGAAGACAAATCTGCCTTGCAAAATCCCAGTCCATGCTCCGTTTTTTCCACTTCAATTTCCTTACCGCCCACAATCTTGGTTGTAAAGAAATAACATCTACGGTCACTGGGAACGATTCCATAGTATTTTTTTCTTTTCATCCAAAGGGATGTCAGCGATTTCATACTATCCTCTCGTTTCCAATATATTTCCAAACAATCACCGGAAGAACCGGAAGTCAACACTTTTTGCAGACGATTGGCATACAAATCACCAATATACTCTGGAGCAAATAACATATTTTGCTTGTCAACAATCATTTTCTTATCAATGACCGGATATTGTTCCCAGTCAGTTACCGGTTGCTCTCTCAATTTCTGATAAAAAGGTATATTTTCATAGGCATATTCCGCCATTTTCTTATAATCCATCTTCTATTCACCCCCACACAGATTTTCCAAAAACGTTACAAACGAACTTACAGTTTCCATTTCATCTAACAACTCCGGATAGTCCGTAAGACTAATCCCCCATTCTTCTTCCACCTTGCTGACAATATCCAAAGCAGCTATCGAATCAATTTCCAAATCTTCAAATAGATTTGTATCATCCTGAATTTCGCTCGCTTCTATTTTGGAATCCATTTCCTCAAGAATCATTCGAATCACCTTATCTCGCGTTGTCTCCATATCTTTCCCCCTTACAGAGTTTTCCATTTCGGTTTCTCAAAAAACTCTCCACTTTTTTAAATTTAATGTGTCTATGTGGCAAATGAATCTCTCCACGAATTTGTTCCTGTTTGAGAGAAACCACTTTCTCCCATTGTTCCTCATACAAAATCGTAATTCCATCATCCTGCGCCCGAACAATTACTTCAAAGCCAAACTTTTCGTCAATCATTCTTTCAATGCTGTTTAAATTTATTCTCTTACCAAACAGTTTTACAAAATCATTTCGACGCCCTGACAAATAAAGAAATCCTTCTTTGTCCAGATAACCATAATCCCCCGTTTTTAAAACTCCTTGATTATCGTCACCACGTGCTAAGTCATCAACTCCATAACAATATCCCATACTCACATTTTTACCGGCATAAAAAATCTCGCCTTCTACTTCATTATGTAAGCCATCGTCAATCCATAATTTACCACCACAAATCACCTTTCCTGCACTTCCCCTTTTTCTTTCAATTTCCTGCCAGGGCAGCACAGTCATCCTTGCTGTCGCTTCGGTCTGACCATACATTATCGTAAATGTCTTATCATTTTCTTTACAATACTTCGCAAATTTATCACGCAAATTCAGCGAAAGCCTTCCACCTGCCTGCGTGTATTTTTGAATCGAATTATCCTTTTGTAAATGTCCGCTTTTCTCTAATAATTCATAGGTATAGGGCACACCGGCAAAACTGGTGGCACCATTTACATTTGCAAATTCAAAAAAACTTTTCTGAACCACACTTTTCCCTGTAAGCAGAACCGTCCCATGTCGCAGCAAATGTGTATTCAGCACGGAAAGACCATAAGTATAGGAAAGCGGCAGCGATGTTATCGCAACATCTGTACTCTCAATCTCCAATGCACGACAGATATTTTTTGTATTATCCAAAAGGTTTCTTCTACTGATACGAACCAATTTTGAAACACGTGAAGTGCCTGAAGTCGGCAAGAGAATTGCCAAATTCGGATTTATCTCTTTTTGCACCTTCACTCTTTTTTCAAACAGAACACGTTTGCTGCCAATGTCTACTACTTGATAGCCTGTCCTCTCCAAAATCAATTCATTTGTTCCCTTTGACAAAAACAAATACTCCGGCTCAAATTTTTCAATATACTCGGATAATTCAAACTCTGAAAGATTCTCATGTACAAGAATAGCTACAGTTCCTCGAAACAAACATCCAAGATAAAAGATAACAGAATCCATGTTATTTCCCATCTCTATCACGACCAGTTGTCTAACGCTTAAATGTCTTCCCACGTCGATTATTTTTTGCTTTAGTTCCCCATAAGTAACCCGCTGCATGGAATCATCCATCAATGCGGTTTTCCTGTCTTTTGAATCTCCCCAAACCTTAATCGCTTTCTCCTCCTTTTATGCTTTGCCAAATATTAAATTCATTTTACCTTTTTATTATAAAATTGTCAATCTTTTTATTTTTAAATAAATTTATTTTTGACAGATTCAACCTACTTCTTCAAAAGCAATAATGTTCCTGCCACCAAAAGCACCAGCCCCACTCCTGATTTTTTGGTAAGTTTCTCACCAAACACAAAATACGAGAAAAAAATCGTAACCAGAATACTTAATTTATCAATCGGCACAACGACACTTGCCGGTCCTATTTGCAGCGCACGGAAATAACAGAGCCACGACGCTCCGGTTGCCACACCGGACAGCACAAGAAACACCCCATTTTTTCTGCCAATTCCATGAATTGTTTTCTGTTTTCCGGTTGCAAATACAACAACCCACGCCATTACAAGAACAACGGCGGTACGGATAGCCGTTCCCAAATTTGAATCGACATCCTGCATGCCAACCTTTGCCAAAATCGAAGTCAGACTGGCAAACACTGCCGACAATAGGGCATATAAAAGCCACGTCTTTTTTGTTTTTTTCCCCGTTTCTGTTTCCTTCTTTTGAATCATCAGATACGTTCCGGCTCCCATCAAAACCATTGCACAAATTTGAACCGCTCCAACCGTCTCCCCAAAAAATAAGAACGCAAGAATCATCGTCAAAATGGTACTGGATTTATCAATCGGTGTAACCCGGTTCACATCTCCAATCTGAAGTGCATGAAAATAGCAGAGCCACGATGCTCCGGTTGCTGCGCCGGATAACACAAGAAACGTAATGGTTTTTCCGGATAAATGAAAAATTCCATTCTGCACTCCCATGACAAAAACCAATACCCACGAAAATATTAATACCACAATCGTTCGGATGGCAGTTGCCACATTCGAATCCATATTTTCAATTCCACACTTTGCAAGAATTGCTGTAAGCCCTGCAAAGAGAGCAGATAAAAAAGCAAATAACAGCCACATCATTTTACGCCCATTTCCTTTCAAGCACGCGTTTTTTCACAATTTCGTATGCAATCATCATAATCAATCCTGTAACAACCCACGAAATTGGGTAAATAATAAGAAGAACCCAAAATTCATGAACCATCTTACACGCTGTCGCAATCCAAATCAGCCGCAGCACGCAGGAACCTAAAAATGTAATTAACGCAGGCGTCAAAGAACGTCCAAGCCCTCTCATTGCTCCCGCGCTGATTTCATACACGGATGTTAAGCACTCTAACGTTGTCGCAATGACAATTCGCTGTTTGGCATACAAAAGAACTGCCGGGTCTGTTGTATAAATCTGCAGAAAAAAGTTTCGCCACAAGACAAACACCAGTGACAGCAGACCACAACACACAAGGGATAATACCATCGCCGTATGGAAAATCTTCCGACACCGTTTCGGCTCACCGGCACCAAAGTTCTGGCTTGTAAAGGTCACAGTTGCCTGTGCAAATGCGTTGACAACAAAGTAAGCAAAAAATTCGTAATTCAATGCCGCCGCAGAACCTGCAATGGCATCCGACCCAAAACTGTTAATTGCACTCTGGATACACACATTGGCAATGGAAAACATCATTCCCTGAAGTCCTGCCGGAATCCCGATAACTAGTATTTTTTTCAATTCTTTTGGTACAATTTTTAACTGTTTTCTATCAATGCGGATAACCGATGTTTCATGCATCAAAATGTACATTACTATGCTGGCACTCGTCAGATTGGATATCACGGTTGCAATCGCAACCCCGGCAACGCTCATCTGAAACACAATCACAAGCAGCAGATTCAATCCGGTATTAATAATTCCTGCCGCAATCAAACTGTACAGCGGTCTCTTACTATCACCAATACTTCGCAGAATCGATGAGCCAAAATCGTAAAGCATGATAAATGGCATTCCCAGTAAGTAAATCCGCAAATACTGTACCGCCAAATCAATCACATCGTCCGGTGTTCCCATCAGCGTAAGTACAGGCTTTGCAATTAGTTGTCCAAATATCATAACAAAAACACCGCTGATAAGTGCCACGACAATCGCTGTATGAACAGCCGCCTGCACATTTTCCTCCGACTTCTGACCGATATATTTTGCAATGACAACATTGGCTCCCAAAGAAATTCCAATAAATAAATTTATCATCAAAGAAATCAATGAGCCATTGCTTCCCACTGCCGCCAGCGCTTCACTGCTTGCAAACCGACCGACAACGGCTGTATCCACCGAGTTAAATAACTGCTGCAACATACTGCTTGCTGCTAACGGAAGTGCAAACAATAAAATTTTATTCCAGATAGTCCCCTGCGTCATATCCATGCCGGCTTTTTTTCCTGCACTCATGCCTTAGCGCCCCCATTTTCCTCACCCGAAAATTCGTACTGCAAAATCGCACAGTTATCCACACCAAACGCCGCATATTCTTCATTTGTCATTTCATAGAAATAGGACTGCACCACTCTCGCAATTCCGTTGTGCGCCACTAAAATACAAGTCTTGCCGGACGCTTTTACCTCATCTAACAGGTTATACACGCGCTGTGCCAGCTGAAGCATCGACTCACCGCCTTCATATCGTTCGACAAACTGCTTTTTTGCCTCACGAAACTTGGCACCATCTCTTGCTGTCGATTCGTACTTTCCGAAATTCTGCTCCTTTAAGCGCATTTCCTCTTTTGCCGGAATCCCGGTTATTTCTGAAATATGTAATGCGGTATCTTTTGCCCGCACCAGCGGAGAATATAAAATCACATCCGCCTCTATCTTTTTCTCTAAAATCTTCTTTCCTGTCTCAATCGCCTGCTCATGTCCAAGAGCAGTAAGTTCTATATCTGTTGCGCCGCAAATTTTATTTTCCACGTTCCACACGGTCTGTCCATGGCGCACGAAATAAACACTCTTCATGTTGTTCCCTTCTTTTCTCATATTCTCTTATTCATTTAAGCACACAAAGTTGACATTTTCAAGACGTTTTCAGTTATTTTCCTCCCGTGCTAACAATTTTTTATACGTCAAATCCATCCCCAGTGCGCCAAGCGGTGCGGTTATTAAAATCGCCAAAACCGCCACCGATAAAATCATCTTTCCACAGCCTAATCCTGCAGCAAGCGGCACCGAACCAATCGCCGCCTGAACCGTCGCTTTTGGCAAATATGAAATGGCACAAAACAGTCTTTCTTTCCATGACAGCCCAGTACCCAAAACGCAAACAAACACACCTGCCATACGAAATATCAGTGAAAGGAAAATTACCAGCACAGCAAATCCACCGGCAGCCGCCGTGTAGCGTAAATCGACCGCTGCTCCAACTAACACAAATAAAATAACTTCTGCCGCAATCCACAGTTTTCCAAATTTCTCCGACAGCCGCTTAGATACCGCAGGAATACATCTTGCCTTAAGCACACACGCCATACTGACAACTGCTAAAAGTCCTGACACGGCAACTTTTCCATCAAGCCATCCCTCCACTGCTGTCAGAAGAAACGATACACCAAGTACGAGAATAACTTTTGTACTATTTCTCACGTAATTTTGATGTTTATATGCCGTTTCAAAAAAACGATACAAAACATAGCCAATTACCGCTCCCAAAAGGATTCCAAGAAGAATCGAAACCGGTACATTTACAAACCTTAACAAACTCACTTTTGCCCCCTGCGCCATTCCCAAAAAGGTTGTAAACAAAACAATGACAAAAATATCATCACACGATGCCCCCGCCATAATCATCTGCGGAATGGACTGTTTTGTTCCATACTTTTCTTCCATCAGCTGCACCATGCGTGGCACAACAACCGCCGGTGAAACCGCAGCAAGCACTGCCCCCATCACCGCAGCATCAACCCGTGAAATTTCCAAAAAGATAGGTGCAAACAGTACATATCCAACAATCTCAAATGATGCCGGCACAAAAGCCAGTAAAACTGCCGGTCTTCCCACCTTTTTTAAGTCATTTAAATTTAACGATAAGCCTGCCTTAAGCAAAATGATAATCAATGCCATCTTGCGGAGTTCTGCAGAAATTGACAAAATAGATGAATCCAGAAAATCCAGCACATATGGCCCAAGCACCATTCCGGTCACAAGCATTCCAATAATGCGCGGAAGTTTTAATTTCTGGCATATCGCCGCCATACAAAGTCCTACTAAAAAAATCAGTGCTAATGATGTCAACATATTTTTTTCCTCCTTCAATGGGTTTTGTTCTCTTGTTTTTTCAGTTTCCATAATTTGTGTTCTGATTGTTTGCCCTTTGTGTGCCGCTTTCGCTTAACAAATACGCAGGGGTATCGGCAGGTAGAAAACACCTGCCAGATACCCGCGTATTAATAGCACACAAAAACCAAACAATCGGAACACAAATTACTGGAATCCTGAAAAGCCTCACCGATGCTCCATGAGGTGTTAGTTATTAAAAAACTTAGTTTTGAATGATTCATATACCACAAATAAAATATTCTTTTCTAATTTTATTTGATTCCAAAGAAACTGACATTCAAGCGCGCTAAATATTTTTGGAGTTCAGACAAATTATTAAAAAAATTGTATTGCAGGCGCTACAAACACGCGGGTATCCGGCAGGTGATTTTGACCTGCCGATACCCCTGCGCGTTTGTCAAGCGAGAGTGGCGCATAAAATACAATTTTTTAATAATCTGCTGAAGCCAAAAATCCCCCTACTCCATTTTCATTATTACTCCTTGTCACAAAATCAGCCGCTTTCAAAACCTCCGGCTCTGCATTTGCCATGGCGACACCAATTCCTGCCATTTTTATCATGTCCAAATCATTGCCGCTGTCGCCAAACACCATCATTTCTTCTGGAGCAATTCCAAGTTTTTTCCCCAGATACAAAAGACCACTTGCTTTCGAAACGCCCTTTTTGGTAACCTCAATATTTTTCATACCACCGGATACCGCATTCACATCCGGATACTTTTTAAGAACCTCCCAGACCGCATCGTAATCAATGCGGTGACCGTCCTCATCATAAGCAAAGTTAATTGTCAGTTTCTCAACATCTTCACCTCGCTCACGCAAGTAGTCCACTTGGCTTTCTACCACCTGCCGTGACGACAAAATATAATCACGGATTTCTTTCGTCAAACGCATTCTTGGCAAAAGGTCACGTTTTCTCTTTGTCATAAGCGCACCGCCCTTTAAAAAGGTATCTGCCATCACATCGTAAGCCTCCACTTCGGCAAGCATTGGCAGATAGGCAGATAACGGAATTGCATCCTCATAAAGACAAGTTTTTGAATCCCTTTCATAAATACCGGCACCATTTGTCGTAAGAACATACTGTACACCCTCTAATTGATATATTTCATCCGAAATACCACAAAATGGCCGCCCGGTCGCCGGCACAATTTCAATACCGGCACGGGCCGCCTGTTCAAGAGCTTCTTTTGTTTCTTTTAAAATCTTTTTCTCATCATTTAAGACAGTTCCATCCATATCAAAAGCAATCAAGCGAATCATATATCATTCTCCTTTGTGAGCCTAATTGTAAGAAAAATGGTACCATACTACGCATTAAATTGCAAATTTCAATTTTTTCTTATCAAATAGAAAAGAAGGATTTTGACATTCTTTCAAAAGTTTGTCAAAATCCTTCTTCATTTGGAATCAAATCAAGCTATTTTTTTAGTATCACTGCTTTAATGATAAATCCAGCACTATCACATGCATTTCCAAATATTTTAAATTGATATAAATCTTTTGTCTTGTCTAACGGTATCTCCACCTCGTGAGCATCCGGTGCAAATGCGCCACTCACAGTTGCCCATTTAATATTTACATCCGTTGACTTGTTATCTGTGTAACGAGACGCGTAACCAAAGCTGTCCTGCTCGGTCAGACGATCGTATTTAATAATGATTGATGAAAACTTCGTATCGGACAAATCCCCTGGCATATTTAGGAATGCATCCGGATATGCACCATCATATGTTATGGTAGCCGTCTTAGCATTTGTATCTACAGACACCTCCGTGCCATTTCCCTTTACAACCGTTTCTTCCGTTAATGGAAGCGTATATTCTGTTTCATCCGCATTCCATCCGTAAGTTACATCAATTGGTGCTGTGGTAGGAAGTGCTGTCGGTTTTGGTGTCGCTGTCGGTGCAGTTGCCCCTGCCTCGCGTTTTAACACAACCGCCTTAATAATTAATTTGGCATCTTTTAAATTCTCAGCTGCAAAAATCTTTATTTTCGCAAATTTCTTTGTGAAATCTAATGCAATTGTCTTTGTTGTCTCACCTGATGCAAATGGACTTGAACCCGGCCATATGATTCCCTCATCACCTTTCGATGTTGCATATCGAATCGCTGCACCAAAATCAGCATCTGTGGCCTGATTCTCATAGGTTATCTCTACTGTCTGGAATTGATTATCCGTAATTTCTGCCGGCAAGTTTACCCAAACACCTGGATACTGACCATTATATACCAGAGAAGCTGTTCCATTATATTGGTCTACTTCTGCTACTGCACCGCCTTCTGCAACAATATTTTCCTCTGTAATCGGAACAGCGTATTCCGTTTTATCCGCATTCCATCCTACTTTTACATTTGGATTCATTGTTGGAACTGGTTCTACCGTTGGTCTTGCAGAAAGGTCCGGAAGTTCTGGATTTGTTTTTTCTGAAAATGCCCAGGAAGCCACATTATAGCCTGTTCCTCGGAACACAAAATACACATCATGAACACCTTTCACTTCACGAGCAACATTTGCCGTGCTGAATGCATACAAGCCCTTGGTATCTCCCAATGTAATGGTTGCAATTCTGTTTTTTGCAGCTGTAGGAGCATCCAAATATACCTCAATCTGGCCTTCTCCTGATGTTGCTGCAATTTCTGCGCTAATTGTTTTCAATCCATTGGTTCCAAAATCAACGCCACTAATCTTAGTCCAGTCACCGGTATCAATCTGATCTAGTACCATCGGTGATCCATTATATGATTTTACAACAGTACGATCATCTCGCAAAGATTTCACTCCTGCACTCTTAGCACTTGTTGTTGCATTAATATATTTAACCGTGCCATCCGCATTCTTATATGGATTCACATTTTCAATCTGTTTTGCCCCCTCATAGGAAGGCTCAATCGTAATCTTATCATTCTTTGTATCAATATCAATTTCATTTACATGTAAATTTCGATATTGTTTGCTATCACGATATAATGTATTACTAAGTACAGTTGAATGATAAAAGATGTAATTATGTCCTTTGAAATTCTGCATATGATGATGATTGTTATAAGTCTCACCATACAATTTACTTGGATTATCTAAAATAGTACCAAGATAATTATGTTCTACATTTTCTTCATCCGTAAATTTGGTTTTTCCAATTTTATCTGGGAAAAAGCAGATATTCATAGGGTCTGAAGATACGTATGCCGCAATCTGAACGGCTCCAACATATGGCGTATCTTCTTTTACATCCCAGTTCGTACAGTAGGAATAAATGTATTTACCGTCAATCTGGTTAATTTCTCCATCTTCAAAGAAGCAGAATGTATCCAAGGTCTTTGGTATACCATCCGGAGAAACAATTCCTGTGCCTTTTTCAAATTTTAATTTGCACACACGACCGGTCTGAACATATTTTTCTTCGTCATTTCCACCACCAAAATAAATATATGCATTCCCCTTGTCATCTGCAAGAACTGCCGGGTCAAAACACCATTTTACTCCCTCGCATCCTTTTGACTTTGAGGTAAACATTTTCTGTCCTAAATCATCATGCCATGGGCCAACCGGTGAATCACCACGAACATATCCTATTCCTCCGCCATCGGTATAAAAGATATAATATTCATCCTCACCATCTCCATCGCCATCGATTTTGAGAGCTGATGGAGCCCATGCCTTTGTTGTCCAGCCATTCTTTTCCTTTTTCTTAGCAGAAGCTGTACTTGGCAAATTATTCAAATTCGTATTATCCATCGTCCCTTCATCGGTCCAGTTCACCATATCAGAAGTAGAAAGGATACTGAGTGAATTATTGGAATAAGAGTTTGCAGCCAATTTACCGTCCGCATAATCAAATCCTTCATTTGTTCCGTATACATAAAGTTTTCCATCGTTATCCGAATTATCTAATGCAGTCGGATCAGCAATAAAATCATAATTGGTAAGCATGCTGTTAATATCATGTACCTTACCGTCTTCTGTTGTATACTGTAAAGGTGCAGTCAATTTAATATTATCTGCATTCCATTTATTATCTGCAATTTGGCTTGCAAAAATATTATCTCCATAATTGTTATACACTTTGGCCCCTGCTTCTTCCAATGACATCTGCTTACCATCTTTATAAGCAACAATCTTCTTATTATCTTTATCATAGCCTAACGTATAGTCATCAAAGAAACTGTAGTTGCTCTTACTCTCTACTGCAGGTGTTGCGCTTACGACACTTTGCGTCGGCACTGCAGTTGGCTGACCGGAAGGAGAAACCGGTTTCTTAGTTGGAGCAGTCGGCTGCTTGGTTGCAATTTTGTTTGCCGTATTTTTCGTAACTTTCACTTTACACTTCATCGTTTTCTTTTTCTTCCCAACCTTATAAATGGCACGCAACGTAGCGGTACCCTTTTTTGCACCCTTAATTACAGCATACGCCTTTTTGCCCTTTTTCTTTGATTTTACAATCTTAACCACTTTCTTATTTGATGTCTTCCATGTTACTTTGGCACCTTTTTTTGCGTTTTTGATTGTAATCTTTTTCGTTTTGCCAACTTGTATGCTGACTTTTGTCTTGCTTAATTTGACCTTTTTAGCCGCTGCTTCTGACGTAGGTGCAATACTTCCCGGAATTACAACGGAAAGTGCCATCAACACGGCCAATGTTTTTTTCTTAGTCCTTGTCATTGTCGTTTTCCTCCTAATTATATTATTTTTGAATATATCTGTATTATACAACAAGGCATAATCAAAATCACTGCATTATGCGGATAAACAATTGACATATCTAGCATTTTATGCATGTAATAGTTTCATAACATCTTTCATAATCAGCTCTTTGGTTAAATGATTTTCTTTCAAAAGCTGTTCTGCATCGTAACGGTCGTAGAACTCTTTTTTCAAGCCAAAATTCAATACTTTCATATCGGAAGTGCTATAATAACCGGCAACTTTATGTCCAAAGCCGCCCTCCAAAATACCATCTTCCAATGTCACAACCACACGATGATTTTCTTTCAAATCCGAGAGCAGTTTTTCATCCAGACCAGATGCAAAACGTGGATTAATCAATGTGACTTTTTTGCCGGTTTCTTTTTCAATACTTCGTGCAGCCTCTTCACCCAGCTGGAAGAAATCGCCCAAAGCAAGAACCGCAACTTCTTCTCCTTTTTCACATACCTGATACTCATTCAATGGATCATAGGATGAAGCCACCGGATATTTAGCCGGATGAACACCATTTCCCGGCATGCTGATTACAACCGGATATTTATCCTGCTCCACACTCCAATCAAGCATTGCTAAATATTCCTCCTTACACGTTGGTGCAAGATAAACAAGGTTTGGAATATTACTAAGCATAGATATCGTGTAAAATCCAAGATGTGTCACATCATTCAGCCCAAGTACAGACGAATAATTCAAAATTGTAGTAACCGGACTTTGATTGATACATACATCCTGTGAAAACTGGTCATACGTTCTCTGGATAAAAGTTGCGTTGGTACCAAAGATTGGTTTTCCGCCATTTTTTGCAATTCCGGAACACATTGCTACCGCCTGCTCTTCCGCAATTCCTACATCAATATACTGGTTTCCCGCTTTCTCACGATTTTCTTTTGGAAAACCAACATTACTTGGAACTGCCGCAGTCACAAATACAACCGATTTATCTTTTTTCATTTTATTTAAAAGAAGTTCACCGGTTAACACACTGTAATCTTCTCCTTCAAAATTCTGCAATGGCTTTCCGGTCGTGCGGTCAAACGGCATACACCAGTGCCAAGCTTCTTTATTCTCCTCTGCCGGCTCATACCCTTTTCCTTTCTGCGTATGAATATGCACAGCAATCGGATGGTTAATGTCTTTTACTTTCTGAAAGAGCGCAATCAATTTCTCGATATTATTTCCCTCTTCTTCGAAAATATAGTCAAGTCCCATTGCACGGAACAAATTATTTGGAGCCTCGCCGTTTGACTCTCTAAGTTCCGTAAGATTTTTATAAAGACCGCCGTGAATTTCTGCAATCGACTGCTCGTTATCGTTGACAACCACAATCAAATTCGAGGTCATTTCACCGGCAAAATCCAATCCTTCCAAAGCCTCTCCGCCACTCAAAGAACCATCACCAATTACAGCAATAATATTTTCTTTGCCACCAACGGCATCTCTTCCTTTCGCAAGTCCGGTCGCAAGGCTGACAGACGTTGAAGTGTGTCCAATAGTAAAAATGTCATGTTCGCTCTCCGATGGTTCCGAATACCCGGAAATTTCGTGAAAACGATTTTCATCCAGATAACCATATGCTCTGCCGGTAAGCATCTTATGCGGATAGGTCTGGTGCGACACATCAAAAACAAATTTATCTTTTGGTGAATCAAATACATAATGCATCGCAATTGTCATTTCCACCACACCGAAGTTTGGTCCAAAATGCCCACCTGTCTTCGTCAAACGATGAAACAATGCTTCTCTCATCTCACCTGCAAGCACATTTAATTGTTCCATTGATAATTTCTTTACATCCTCTGGTCCATTAATCTTCTCTAAATACATATTACTTTTCTCCTTTACTCCAACAATTTTTTCGTCATTGCAAAAGTCAGCTCATAGACCGTATGTGGCATGCAATTCACTTTTGCTTCTTCCATAGCTTTTTTTTGCTTATCCGTAACAACAGAATATGGGTAAATGCCAAACATAAACGGAAAAAAAGCGTAGATAAAATCCTGTCTTTTATTCTCATCAAATTCTTTGCGAAATTTAATTAATAACTGTTCCATCGCATTCAGCGCTTCCCCATACATGAGCTTAAATTCAACTAACATCTCTGTACGGCTGTTTTCTTCTAAATCGTAATGATTCATAGATAAAATTTTTAAAAGCTGCCATCTTTTTTCAAGTGAATCTGCAATAATCCCTGCAAGTTCCTCCACCGTCAATTTTTCATACTTCTCCAGCACATCTTTTAATTGCTCTACCCACATTTTGTACTCTCTCGTTAATAGAGCAAGAAAAATTTCTTCTTTTGTCTCAAAATAATTATAAATTGATGTCCTTGAAAAAGAGGTAACCTCTCCAATCTGCTTGATGGTTATTTCTTTAAAACTCATCGTTTGGTATAATTTTTCACATGCGTTTATGATTTCTTCTCTTCGAGCATTCGTTCTTTTTTCCGATCCTGCCGGCATAAACAAAGTCCTTCCTTTACTTTTTCTCAGCAAGCAGCACAACATCTGCCTCTGGATTTTTATCAATTGCACCAACAATCGGATGTGGCATATATGCTTCTTCCAAATATTGCATCTCATCTGCCGACAATGAAATAGATAAAGCCTCCGCCGCATCTTCTAAATACTGCTCTTTTGTCGCTCCAATGATTGGTGACGAAATGCCTTTTTCCCATTCCCATGCAATGGCTATCTGAGACATTTTACAATGATGTCTTTCGGCTAGTTCAGACACTTTCTTGACAATTTTAATATCTGTCTCTTCCATCCGATCGTATTTTCCTTTTGCCACGCAGTCTGTACGTCCACGCAGAGAATCCGACTGCCATGTTGCCCGTGTCAAATGCCCGGCAGCAAGCGGACTGTATGGCATAAGCATAACATTCATCTGCTTGCAAATCGGAATCAATTCACGCTCATCTTCCCGGTATAATAAATTATAATGATTTTCCATTGCCGAAAACTTGGTAAATCCATTTTTCTCTGCCGCCATTTGCATATTATAAAATTGATATCCATACATAGCAGAAGCGCCAAGCGCTCGAACCTTTCCGTCTTTTACCAAAGAATCCAAAGCTTCCATCGTTTCTTCCACAGGAGTCTCATAGTCAAACCGATGAATAATATATAAATCCAAATAATCTGTTCCCAGTCGCTTTAATGTTCCATCAATTTCACGCCGGATTGCCTGCTTCGACAATCTTCCTTCATTAAAATAAACCTTCGATGCAAGTACAACTTCCTCTCTTTTTGCGTACTTTCGAATCGCACGTCCAAGATACTCTTCACTAGTTCCCAAAGAATAGCAGTTCGCTGTATCAAAAAAGTTGATACCAAGCTCTAATGCTTTATTCACCAGCTTCTCACTCTGCTTCTCATCTAAAGTCCAATCATGCATCGTACCTGCCTTGCCAAAACTCATACACCCTACACAAAGTTTTGATACCCGAATATCGGTATCCCCTACCTTTACATACTCCATCGTAAGATCACCTCCTGGATTTTCAGCCAATCAAATATATAAACTGACACCGTGTCACAATGATTACTATAAATCAAAACTGACACGGTGTCAATCCCTCTTCCATCCATTTTGCATTACCTTGTTACACTTCGAAATCCATACATGCCCTTGTCGCTGTATAAGGTCTCACTTTGCCATCCGCTACCGCCACATGTTTCGGATGTGTACTATAATTTTTCAGTGCCTCAACACTTTCAAAAGTTGAATCCAGCATAACATCTACCGTTGAGCTTGCCAAGCAATCCGTGCGGACTGAAATTTCCATAAGCCCCGGTATTTGTCCGGAAAGGCTCTCTAGTCCTTCCTTAATTCCCTGTTTGATTGTGTTCTTCTCCTCATCTGAGAATTCATCTTTAAGTGTCCATAAAATAATATGCTTCACCATAACATATTCCTCCTTTTCTTTCAAAATCTTTAGCCTCATTTCTTTAATTAAGAATAAATATGTGAAAACTTGTGTACAACCTCTTCAGAAACACATAGTTCTTCTGCGATTTCATTTTCTGTCATCCCTATTCTGGATAATTTTAGAATATTGAATGCTACGTCCAGTCCATGTTCCATTCCCTTTTCCATACCTCGTTCTTCATACATATCCAATAATACACACATAGAAATCGTACCTCCTTCATCTTCTTCATCCCATTTTATCAGTTTTTTTGCCATTTTATAACCAGTATCATGCGTCATGACTGACATCCAATCTAAAAAAGCATTAGGATGATTTAACTTGAACTCTGTTTCATGAAAAAAACGGTCTAATTTAACCTTGTCACCTTTACATGCCAAATATTTCACAATATACCGAAAATCAGAACAATATTGTTTACATTCTTCTTCTCCCTGTTCAGCCAAATTAATAACATTAATTTGATGATTTGTTATCCACGGTTCTAAATATTTTTTATATTCATTTGGAATATCCAATAAGTCATATAAGCATATCGGATTACTCCATGATTCATTTCCATAGTTTAAAACAAGTGTAATTACTGGCTTTAGCTTCTGATTATCGTGAATTACTTTTGTAATAGGACTTGGATAATTATTGTTCTTTTTATTTTTCTTCTGCCACAACTTTATCTGATCCGTATATTTCACATACTGATACCCCATGTCTCTAACCGGCATAATATTACATATATCACTTTGGTTTTCCATACATATAAATACAAAATCCGTACCTGCTTTTTTACATTTCATTGGTACATCAAGGAACAACTGTCCTAAATTTCCATCTACCGGTGATTTAAAAATAAGTTCAGTCTGTTCTTCCACAATATCTTCTTCTGCAAGTACCTTCTCACCATGAAACAAATTAACATTTGCAACATCCGAAAAAACATCCTTATAACGCAAAAGATTCTTTTCTGTCAAATCTGCTTTTCCCATAGTATCCTCTCCCTTTTTCTGTATAGGAAAGAATCGATTCTTTTACCAAAGACTAGCACACCGTCTTTCAAATGTCAATATATTTTCTTGCAAATGTCGGGCGTTTTCCAACTTTTTTAAGCGTATCACAACTCCTTATCATTGATACTGTTTTAATAACTGTCCCAGCTTTTCTGAAATATCCGATGAAATCTTATATTGTTTTCCATCAATCACAAGATTCTTTCCAATCGTAAATTCCATATTCGTTCCATCATTAAATAATAGTTTAAGAGTAATTCCTCCCACAAATGGCTGGCTTCCATCCGTTATTTCCTGAACATCCATCGCTGCCAGCAACTGATAAATCTCATAAATTCCCTTTGGCGAGATGACCTCCTGCTTCACCACAAGTCTCTGAATTTTGCTTATCTTTTGATATACATTCCTCGTAAATATTGCGTTATTTTCTTTCATGTTTGCAACCTTTACCGGTGCTTTCACTGTCACCTTGCATTTGTATTGTTTTTTCTTATATTTTGCATAAACAACTACACTGCCTGTTTTCTTTGCGGTCACTTTTCCCTTTTTGTTAACCGTTGCTTTTTTCTTATTTTTTGAATACCACTTTACAGCCCCTGCCTTTTTGTTTAACAGTTTAAGTTGTACAGTTGCCCCCTGCAAAAGAGAAACCTTTGTTAGATTTAACTTAACTTTTTTCGTTTTTGCTTTCGGAGCAACAGGAATCTGCGCCAGACATAACGCAAATAATAAAACAATAGCTACCCTTTTTTTCATCTTCATCATAATTTTACCTCCCATAAAATTTAATAACATAATATTACCATATTTCCCCTATTATAGCAACAAATATTTCATTTTTTTACACAGGTATTTTTTTGATGTCAACCAAACTGTCCGCTGACATATGCTTTTGTTTTCTCCCTCTGCAGATTATTAAAAATCTGCTCCGTCTGTCCATATTCAATCAAATCACCCATGAAAAAGAATGCTGTTTTATCTGCCACACGCGCAGCCTGCTGCATATTATGTGTCACAATAATTACCGTATAATTCTTTTTCAGTTCTACCATAAGTTCTTCCGTTTTCTGCGTCCGTGCACTCCGTGGTATTTTGGCGCATAAGCAATATTATCATAAATGCTTGCTGGAAACGGGTTTGCTTTTTGGAACACCATACCGACTTTTTTTCGCAATGCAGCAGCGTCTACTTTAGGTTCTTGCATAACTATGGTCATGACCGGTCAGGCAGACATCAATATCACACTTATCCATAAGCGGTGCAAAAATTGTTCGCAAATTTGCTCCATCAAAATCGGAGTGTGGCTGTCCGGAACCATAAATATCATGGTGGAAGGCTACCACTTTCCATTTCGCATTTGGTGCGCTTTTAATTGCCTTTTCCATCAGTTTGCTGTGCTCTGCCGCATTACGGTTATTACTATTCAAAACAATGTATAGTACATCGCCATAGCTGAAGTAGTAATCACTTCCGGAGTTCGTTGCTCCCAAATTACAAATTATCCTCTGTATTTGGGTTGTTATAATGATACTTGTAATCCGTTCCTTTGCTCTCATGGTTTCCGATGGAAGAAGCAAGCGGCAGATTACGAAGTACCGACGGATATAAGAAACCGGCATACTCGCTCTCTCTTACATTCTTTGTATCTGCTTCATCCGCTGCAGCATAATCAATCTGGTCACCTACCAGCCAGATTTTGTAAGAAGAAAAATCTTTTGTCTGATACTTTTCTGCCTTACTCCATGTCGTTCCGTCATCGGAATAGCTGTAGTAATAAGTAGTGTTTTTCTCCAATGCGCCTTTTATGGATACTTTGTTGGAAGCTTTGTAAGTCTCCACACTATTGGAACGGTTGATTCGGTAACTGTGCCGTCATATACTTTGGCGTCGGATAAATCTTCTTTCTTTCCTAATTTTACTTTTGCTAATCCTTTTGTTTTGGAATACCAGCAAAAATTCAAATCTTTCTCAGTTGCGCCCGGTGTCAATACAATTTTACCGGAATCAATGCTGCCAACGCAAAAAAGTACATCAAAAAAAGCCCCTAAACTGCCTAAAAATTCATTTTCAAGGCAATCCGAGGCTTTCCTTTTGTAAAATCCTTTAATTTAGCTTTGCAAGTATTTTCTTAAATTGAATCGTAAACAAAATAGCAGTAAAAGTAACGGCAAACACGTCCGCAACCGGTTCTGCCAGATACACCGCAAAGGTCTGGTCCACAAGTAACTGCGGCAGAATATAAATGAGTGGAATTAACAAAACAAATTTTCTCAACACCGCTACAATAATTGAACAAACAGCACTTCCAATTGAGACAAATGTCATCTGGCAGGCAATCTGGATACCGAAAATAAACAGTGCCCCACAGTATACACGTAATGCCTGGGAAGTAAAATCAAGCAAGGTGGCATCGCTTGTAAACATGCCCACAAAAAGACGCGGGATGACTAAAATAAATGCCCACAAAACAACAGAGTATATCAAACTAATTGTTAGCAGCAAACGAAAACTTTTTTTCACACGCTCACGATTTTTCGCTCCGTAATTATAACTGGTAATCGGCTGCGCCCCTTGACCAAGCCCTTGCAGCGGAAGCATCGCAAACTGCATCACACTTGTTAAAATTGTCATCGCGCCGACCGCCAAATCCCCTCCGTAAGCAAGTAACGACGAATTAAAACAGACCGAAATGACACTCTCACTTGCCTGCATGATAAACGCAGAAAGTCCCAATGCCAGGCACGGAAGCACCAAACCAAAATCCACTCGAAGATTTTTTCTTTTGAGGCGGAGAATCGTTTTCTCACCACATAGAAAATGAATTACCCACACACAGGAAATTCCCTGCGATAAAATAGTAGCAAGTGCAGCTCCTCTTACTCCCATATGAAACCCATAAATAAAAACAGGATCCAATATAATATTAGCCACTGCACCTATCATTACCGTAAACATACCGGTCTTTGCAAATCCCTGTGCCGTAATAAATGCATTCATTCCCAAGGTCAGCTGTACAAAAAGTGTGCCAAATGCATACAAACTCATATATGAATTTGCATACGAAATTGTATTTTCACTTGCTCCAAAAGCAAGAAGCAAATCTTTATTCCAAACCAGAATAACTACCGTCAAAATAAGAGAAATCACTACCTGCACCGTAACGCAGCCGCCAAGAATCTTCTCTGCCGACTCATGCTCTCCCTTTCCCATCGCAATCGAAGCACGCGGTGCACCACCGGAACTGATTAACGCTGCAAACGCTGACACAATCATAATCAATGGCATGCACACACCAACCCCGGTCAGTGCAAGGCTTCCGTCTCCCGGCATATGTCCAATATAAATGCGGTCAACAATGTTATAGAGCATATTCACAAGCTGTGCAATAACCGTTGGCACTGCCAGTTTAAAAAGCAGTTTTCCCACCGGCTCCGTTCCAAGAAAAGTTTTGTCCTGTTTCATATTGTTATATTTCCTTCTTTCTATCTTTTTTGTAATAGAACTAATTGTAGACAAAAAATGGGTGACATGCAAGATATTTAATGAAAAAGTTTGTATCAAGTGGTTGCTGGTATTTTTAGTTTCCGTAATTTAAGTAGAAAAACTTTGCGTCTCGCAGGCGCTCCCGCTCGTTGAGTGCGTAGCGGTATGGACACTGAAACTACCAGTGCCACATACCAACGTACTCAAAACCCGCGAGTCACAAAGTTTTTCTACTTAAATTTCTGGAATCCTAATAAAGAACAGTAAACATTCAATACAAAATTTTTACTCCTTAATGTTGTTCTCCGTTGTTTTATACAATATGACGCAATTGTTTTGACATAATTATTTTTTACACTAAATTTATCATTACATAAAAAGGAGTACACGCATGAAAAGAAAAGCACTTTGGATAAGCATCATTGGTATTCTTTTAATCGGTTTTGTCTGCCTATTCTGCTATCGGCATTATATAAGACAAAAACAAATCGAGCAAAAAAAACATACCGGTTTAGTCAGTGAAGATTTTCCGGTTCAGGATATCAAACACCAAAGCAAAAATATTTATGAGGATGCTTACCAGACAGAAGCAGACAACCAGCTTCAAAATATGAGAAACAATAATTCCTACACAATCGAAGATCCACTTGTTGTCTGGAATCCATATGGGACAAATACCGGTTCCTTTTATTATTACGGCGTATCGGAACAGGATAGTTATGTCGTCTGTGAAGTGACCTGTAACAATGGCAGCGTGATAAAACACCGCTTGAAAAATGATTCCGATTCTGGCGTAACAAAAACACATGAATACTTAATTACCGGACTGGCACCGGGACTTGAAAATCATTTTTCCCTTGCTTTTTATGACGCAGGAAACAATTTGATTCATACCTATCAATATACTGTCACACTCAAAAAGGATAAACAGATTCCTGCCATTACCAAAGTGGAAAAGGGGAATAGCAAATCTTCTTTGACCGATGGACTTTTTGCCGTTTTGGGACATGATAAATCTAAGGCAAAAAATATTTATTATTATGACAATAACGGTATCTGCCGGGGAAAAACACCATTGAATGACTACCGCACCGACCGTATTTTAACGATTGATGGTAAACTTGTCTACTCCTACAGCCTCACAGACATTGCATTTGTCAACCGACTGGGAAAAGTCGAAAAGACACTTTCTCTTGGCAAATACGAACTTCATCATGACTTTATGTACGATGAAAAACGAAATGAGCTTTTATGTCTTGTCAACGATACCGACAAAGACACAATTGAAGATGTTTTGATTTCTGTCAATATTGAAACCGGAAAAATAAAAAAACTGGTCGATTTTGAGAAAATGATGAAGTCCATGAGAAAGCGCTCCGTACAACGCAAAGGCGGAAAAAATACATATGGCGGAACCGAGCTTGACTGGCTTCATTTGAATTCTCTGGATATGATTAATGATAAAGATGCCGTATTCAGCAGCCGGGAAGAAAGCGTAATTATTAAAATCAATAATATTTACGAGAATCCTTCCATTGACTACTTAATCCACAGCGGCTCTCTTTATAAAGGAACCAAATATGAAAAACTGCTATTAAAACAAAAAGGGAACTTTGTCGGACATGCCGGTCAGCACACGATTACAGTAGAACACGATGCTTCACTGCCAAACGGACAATATTATTTGTTTATGTACAATAATAACTTTGGCAGTGCCAAAACACTCCCTCAATTTGACTGGAGCCTCTATCCGGGCGTCGGCACTTACCGCAAAGGAACTGCCTCCTATTTTTGCAAATATTTAGTCGATGAAAACCAAAAAACATACGAATTGGTTCAGCAGTTCTCTGTTCCGTATTCCAGTGTGGTCAGCGGAGTGAATTATATTGGAAATAACATCACATTCAGCAGCGGCATGGATCACACTTATGGCGAATACGATAAACAAGGAAACATGATTTGTACATATACTTATGCCGCAAAACGATACGCTTACCGCGTAATAAAATATGATTTTACTGATGTATACTATGAAAAGGAGACCATCCAATGAAACAAAAGAAACTACTGGTAAGTATGTTTTTCCTTCTGTTTTGCGGCACCCTCGTTTGTGCCACAAAATCTCAGGCAAAAATACTTACTATCAAACACAGTACGAAAAACGTTTATACAACCAAATACCAAAGAGAAGCAACTTCTTATCTGACCAAATGGAAAAAGGGGAAAAGAACTTTGGATGCCCCTCTGTTAGTAAAAAATCCATATGGCACACTGAGTACCTCTATTTACTTTTATGCGGTTTCTACAGAACCACTTTACGCCAAGTACACCATTACAGCCAAAGGTGCGGAAACGGTTTCTGGCACTTTAGCAGGCGGATCGGAAGCAAATGTGCGCCTAACTCACGAATATCTGATTCCGGGACTCGCTGCCGGCAGAAAAAATACAGTAGAAATTAATTTCTACAATGCAGCAAATGAGCGGAAAAAGACTGTTCGCTTTTCAACGACACCAAAAAAGGAAAAAGCGATTCCGAAAATCAAAAAAGTGAAAAACGGAAAAAGCAAAACTGCCGTCTCGCTCGGCTTCTATGCCATGTTTGGACACGATAAATCAGATGCCACCAACATTTACTATTACGATAACAACGGTGCAAGCCGCGGCTTGACACCACTGAATGGCTACCGCACCGACCGAATTCTCACCGTAGACGGCAACTGGATTTTCTCTTATGATATTGACAAACTTGCCGTCATGAACCGCTTAGGGCATATCGTGAGACAAATCTCTCTCAAAGGTTACGAACTCCACCACGATTTTATGTATGATGCGGCTCATAAAAAATTACTGTGTCTTGTAAATGATAAGAAGAAAAAAACAATTGAAGACGTTGTTATTTCTGTTGATATTAAAACTAAAAAAACAAAAAAATTAGTTGATTTTGCAAAACTTATGTCGGCTTCCAGAAAAAAACATGTTCAGCGAAAGGGTGGTAAAAACACCTACGGAGGAACTGAACTTGACTGGCTCCATTTAAATTCCTTAGATTTAATTAATGATGGAGAACTAATTGTGAGCAGCCGGGAAGAAAGTTCTTTGGTAAAGGTCAGCAATATTTACAAAAAGCCGAAAATCAAGTACATCATCCACTCCGGCTCCCTCTACAAAAAGACATCGCTTGCAAAGTATCTTCTCAAGCGGACCGGTGTCAAATTTGTCGGACATGCCGGTCAGCATACGATTACTGTAGAAAAAGATGATACCCTCCCAAATGGGCAGTATTACCTCTACCTGTACAACAACAATTTCGGCAGTGCAAAAACACTTCCAAAATTCAGTTGGAAAAGTTATAAAGGCGTCGGCTCCTACAAAAAAGGAAAGGCTTCTTATTACTACAAATATCTGGTGGATGAGAAGAAAAAGACCTACCGGCTTGTAAAAAAATTTGCTGTTCCTTATTCCAGTGTTGTCAGCAGTGTCCAGCATTTTGATGAAAACATCACATTCAGCAGCGGCATGAACCACACCTACGGCGAGTATGACAAAAACGGAAAAATGATTCGTACCTTCACTTACCAGTCCAAACGTTACGCCTACCGCGTGATGAAATATAAATACGATATTTTCTAATACCCTCAAAAAACTGCCGATTCCTAGAATTCTTGTTCTTAGAACCGGCAGTTTCTTTTCCTCTTACCTTACATTGCAAGCCCATCCTGTAATTGCTTTGCCAAGGTACGGATACGTGCTACCATCTTGTGTGCTTTCATTCATGCTATCAATTTCTGATGTGTTTGTGCTGAAATTTGAAAGCATTCCTGCCGTACATTTACAAAGCATCGTAAAGTATCCGGCAGCGTTTCCAGCACAAAGCCAAGCCACTGTCCAATCGATACGCCGATACACCAGCCACCGACAAAACCGTAATCCAAATATTTCCTGTTAAGCGTCAAAAAAACGTGGTTATAACAACATATTTCTTAATTAAATTTTTTTATAATAAGCTCACAATAACAAATCAAAGGAGCGAAAACGCATGACAAATTCAATGTTTTGTTTTCAATGTGAACAGACCGCAGGATGTGCCGGATGCACCGGTTGTGCAGGCGTATGTGGTAAAACTGCCGAAACTGCCAATCTTCAGGATGAATTAACCGGAGCACTGATTGGCTTGGCACGTGCCTGCGAAAACAATAAAAAAACGGAAAATACGGATCAGATTATTATAGAAGGTCTTTTTACAACCATTACAAATGTAAACTTTAACGATGATACGCTGCGCGAAATGATTCAGCGGGTAAATGAAGAAAAACACATCATTGTACCGGATTGCAGCGTATGCAAAAATCCATGTGGAAACACCGACAATTATGACATGAAACGAATTTGGGAAGCAGATGAAGATATCCGCTCATTAAAATCCCTTATCCTTTTTGGCATCCGTGGCATGTCAGCCTATGCATACCACGCAAAAATGCTTGGCTATACAGATGAAACCGTCAATCAGTTCTTTTATAAAGCACTTTGTGTAATTAGCTATGATTTTGATATGGAGCATCTTCTCCCGGTTGTTATGGAAACGGGTGAGGTAAACCTCGCATGTATGGCACTGTTAGACCGTGCGAACACAACCTCGTATGGCACTCCGGTTCCGACAAAGGTTTCTCTGACTGTTGAAAAAGGACCTTTTATCGTTGTAAGCGGTCACGATTTGAAAGATTTGGAATTGCTTCTTAAACAAACGGAAGGAAAAGGAATTAACATCTATACCCACGGAGAAATGCTCCCTGCCCACGCTTATCCGGAATTAAAAAAATATCCTCATTTGAAAGGAAATTTTGGAACAGCATGGCAGAACCAGCAAAAAGAATTTGACAATGTTCCGGCAGCCTTTTTATTTACAACCAACTGCTTAATGCCTGTGAAACCTGGTTACGCTGACCGCGTTTTCACAACCGAAGTCGTTTCTTACCCAAATGTCACACACATTGGTGAAGACAAAGATTTTACACCGGTTATCGAAAAAGCACTGGCACTTGGCGGCTATTCAAAAGACAAAGAAAATACCGGAATTAATGGCGGCCACTATGTCATGACCGGATTCGGACACGGAACCGTCCTTGGTGTTGCAGACCAGGTGATTGATGCTGTAAAAAACGGCGACATCCGACACTTTTTCTTAGTCGGTGGATGTGACGGTGCACGACCGGGAAGAAATTATTATACCGAATTTGTAAAACAGACACCAAAAGACACCGTTATTTTGACACTTGCCTGTGGAAAATACCGTTTCAATGACTTAGACCTTGGTGAAATTGGCGGACTTCCCCGCATCATGGACATGGGACAATGCAACGATGCCTACTCTGCCATTCAGGTTGCTATCGCACTGGCAAAGGCATTCGACTGTGATGTCAATGAACTTCCTTTGTCGATGGTTCTGTCCTGGTACGAGCAAAAAGCTGTCTGCATTCTGCTGACCCTGTTACACCTTGGTATCAAAAATATTTATCTGGGACCAACACTGCCAGCCTTCCTCTCAAAAAATGTGCTGCAATATCTGATTGATGAGTATCACATTTCCAAAGTATCAACCCCGGAGGAAGACTTAAAACAGATTCTTTCATAATCACTTAGTGTGAATTTTTTATCTGAATCTGACACATTTTCATGGACGCCAGCGCGTTTTCGTGGGACTCTTTTGTCACTCCCGCGCAGCACGCTGCGTCCACGGAAATAACAGTTTCCGGAAATACAGTTTTTAATCCCATTGCATTTGAAATTACACAGATATCCGTACATAACCCAATCAATTCGATTTCATCACCAAAAAACAATTCCGGTTGTGCCAAAACCGCCTGCGACCAATCATATCCAAATGTATTTTTATCAAACACCATATCGTCCTCACTAAAACCAATCTCATCTGAAATCTGCCACCCAAAAGTTCCTTCGATACAATGCTTCACCGGCAGATTTTTTCCCTCCTGCGTATCCAGATAATCCTCTCCATGCGTATCACGGGTGAAAAAAACCGGATTCCCTGCCTCCCGGTATTCTTTAATTTTATCCTTTACAAATGGCACAATTGCCTCCGCCTCTTTTGTTCCCAGCGCTCCATTAATAAAATCATTCTGCATGTCAATCACAAGTAATGTCTTCATTTGAACTCCTTTCCAGCCAGTCGGCCTCAATATTTACAATTTGGTGCATTGGTATGACCGTATGGTCGTTAAAAACCAATTCGCGTTTATATTCATCCATTTTCTTTACCACACCGGCATAACTTTCATATCTCCCGCCTGCCTTCTTCTCATCCGGCAGAAAATATGTGATCGTCACCTCCGGATTTTCACTCATTTTGGCTTTTATCTGCATAAAAATCCAATCAAGCCGCTCCATCACATCTTCACCAAGTGCTGCTTTTTCATCCGTCAAACGAGCCGTCTCGGAAATTGCCTCCTCATGTCCGGTCAGTGCTGCAAATGAGGAAAACTGCGCCGCCCGGTCTCTTCTTGCCATGCGGGGATGATTTTTGGAATTGGGATGCGGCATAGAAAGAATGTCATCGTATTTATGACTAATTTCATTATTCAGCATTTCCTGACCTCCTTTTTCTGATCCGATTATGCCTTGTGTCCGCCAATCTGTGAATTTCTATCTTTGGCAGTTGCACCTTCTTCCAGATTCATTCCTTTTAAAATTGCATTTTTTCCAAACTTTTTCTTAATATCAAGCATCGCATGCTGGATTCGTTTTTCTTTTTCAAGAGCAGCCTCTTCTTTCTCGCGCTCCCGTTTTACCTCTTCATAATCCGTAAAAAGCTGCAACTGCTCATAGCTTTCTTTCTGCTGCACCAAATCCTCACTCACCAGCTTATTCGCGGTAATGGTAATCCGGCGAATCAATAACTTTTTATCTACAATCCGGTCATACAATTCCATTACCGCATCCATAATTATAGCAGTAGACGAAGTCTGCCTTTTCAAATTGGTTGTCCCGTGTGCATGTTTTGGCACCTTTCTTCCATAACGGTCCGTCGTCACAACTCCTTTGTAACTTCGATTTCTCGATGGGTCTGTCAAATTCACAATATCATACCCTATCGTGAGTACAATCTGATCTGTAACAAGTCTTTTGTCGACCAAATCAAGCACCATCAAATCCGTCATTTCCTTTACCACCAGTTTCGCTTTATCAAAATCATAAGGGCACTGCAAAACCTGACCGGAACTTACACTATTTGTCTCCGGCTTATACGCCTTAACATCCTGAATTGTGCACGGCTCATACCCCCATGCATGGTCAATCAAAAGTTCCGCATTCACCCCAAATAACTGATACAAAAGTTCTTCATTGTATAACTCATCCGGTCTTCCAATGGAACATTTGGCAATATCCCCCATCGTATAAAGCCCATTTGCCTCTAGTTTTTTTGCATAGCCTGGACCCACACGCCAAAAATCGGTAAGCGGCCTGTGATTCCAGAGGAGCTTCCGATACGACATCTCATTTAACGCCGCAATCCGCACCCCGTTTTTATCCGGATCCATATGTTTTGCCACCACATCCATCGCAATTTTGCAAAGATACATATTGGTACCAATTCCTGCTGTCGCTGTAATCCCGGTTGTTTTAAGAACATCCTGTATCATTGTCATGGCAAGTTCTCTTGCCGTCATTTCATAGGTAGAAAGGTAATCGGTCACATCCACAAACACCTCATCCACTGAGTAAATATGCATATCCTCCGGTGCAATGTACTTCAAATAAATATCGTAAATTTTTGTGCTGTACTCCATATAATATGCCATTCTGGGTGGTGCCACAATATAATCAATGGCAAGAGTTTTATTTTTTTTTAGTTCCACGCTGTCATCCGAAGCACCGAGAAAGGTTCGATTCGGTGCCTGATACCGGCGTTTACAATTTGCCTCTTTCACCCTTTGAACCACCTCAAAAAGCCGTGGCCGCCCTGGTATTCCATAACTTTTAAGAGCAGGTGAAACAGCAAGACAAATTGTTTTTTCTGTCCTTGTTTGATCTGCCACCACAAGATTTGTAGTAAGTGGGTCGCGGTTTCGTTCTTTACATTCCACTGAAGCATAAAACGATTTTAAATCAATTGCAATATAAGTTCTATCGACTGATGCACGCGATGTCATAATCGATCTGCACCTCCTGATGCGAATACATTTTATAAAAACAATCCAAAATACGATCCGCAACCATACTTCCATTTACTTCGTCCGTATCCATAAGAATTACCACAATCTGTTTACTGGAATATCTTGTCGATACATCCGACCTGCGTAAAGACGTATAAATTGCTTTCTCTAAGGTCTCCAAAATCAATTCCATCTCTGTCACATCAATTTCCTGATTTTCCTCATTCACCGTAAATAACACGGTTTGAACATCCTTTTCGTTTCTCTTTACAAAACGGCAGATAAAATTATAAACATGATGAAAACTGTCTATATCAAGAAAATACGCACCTTGTCCATCATCTGCACGGCTCATTAAACTGTTAATATACTTCAGATCAACAATTTTTCCGGCACGGCTTTTTTCCTTCTGTAACTTATCACTGAAAAAATGATATGCGTTTTTTCCGTTCTGCTTCACATAGTATAACGCTTTATCTGCTGAGTTGTAAAGTTTATTAAATTCCATTCCGTCTTCCGGTGTCTGCGCAATGCCAATCGAAACGGAACACTCGGTTTCAAAATCAAATTCGGCAAATTTCTTTTGAAAACCGGAAATAATCTCTGCTGCACGGCTGCCCAGTTCACTTTTTTCTGTAACATCCTTTACAAAAATCATAAACTCGTCACCGCCAATCCGACAAAGAACATCCCCTTCTCCTGCAAATTTCTTTAAAGTGCCAGCAAATATTTTAAGTGTTTCATCCCCGGCAATGTGACCGTAATTGTCATTAACTGCTTTAAAATTATCCATATCAAGCATAAAAAGAGCACCTTTTTTCCCCTGTGAAATCATTTCATTTACAGCATTCTCTGTATAGGCGCGATTCCAAAGACCGGTCAGGGCATCCTGATAAGATTTACTTTTAATATCCGATACTTCACGGGTTTTCTTCTCTAATTTATCTGCAAGACCACGCCGAAGTTCTTCTAATTCAAGTGCTCTTCCAATCCTTGACTGCATAACAGCCGGCACAAAAGGTTTTACAATAAAATCAATGGCCCCCTCTTTAAAACAGCGGGTCTCCGTCTCGGTATCATTGTCAGCCGTAAGAAAAATCACGGGAATGTCCTTACCGTTCTCCATCATCCGAATTTTTCTAAGCAGTTCAAAGCCATCCATTTCCGGCATACTGATATCCAAAAGAATCATGTCACATTCCTCATTTTCCAAATAAGACAATACCTGTGTTCCCCTCACAACAGGGATTACCTTATATTCGCCACTTAACACTTTCCGCGCTGCCGAAAGATTTAGTTTATCATCATCTACAACTAATATTGTTTTCATCTTGCTATCACCTCATACGTTTTATTCATCATCCATCTTTGCAAATAACAGTCCAAAGGTACCAGGTCCGCAGTTAATGGCAACCGCCGGAGATGCCTTTTGATAAATAATGTTCTCGATTGCATCTTTTTCTCTTACTTCTTTTGTAATTTCCTTTAACTCATCATTCGTTAGTCCTGCATAGGTAATAAACAGCATCTTTTTATCCATATGAAGCTCTTTATTAAACGTGGAAGCAATGTATTTCTTCCATGCCGTTTTTCTTCTGCCAACATAAATTTTCTTTATTTTCATCCTGCCATTTTTTAGAACAACTACAGGATGGAGCATAAATGCCTGACATAGTTTATGAACCTTTTCTGAAATTTTTCCTGCCTGCATCAGATATCCCGTCTCGCTTACAATAAAACTTGTCTGAATCTGTTTTTTATAAGCCTTAAGTTTCTGCACAATATCCCCGGCTCCCATTCCGCCGGCAGCACAAGATAGGGCATACAAAACGATAAGTCCCATACCACTTGACAATTGTCCGGAATCAATAACCATAACATTATCAAACGCCTTTGACGCTTCCAGCGCATTCGCAAATCCGGGACTAACACTTTCTGCCATAGAAATATGGACAACAAACTGCGCTTTCGTAAGCTGTTCGGCAAAAAACTCTTCGTAATCACTTACTTTTGGTGCCTCCGACTGCGCCATTTCACCACGCTCTTTCATATAGGCAAGGATACCATCTGTCTCCGTTTCCACACCATCTAAAAATTCACCACCCTCTGTTTTCACGCGATAGGGCATCACAGCAGCTAAATTTTCATCTATGAGATAATCCGGTAAATCGGATGTGGTATCCGTCGATATCATAACCGGCACTTTTTTCCTGTGCTCTAAAATCGGTGCCTCTATCATTCCCACGGTTCCTTCCGCATTGAATTGCCTGAAAAGATTTTTAGGAAGATGACGAATAAGTTCTTCCTCCAATTGTACACCACTGACCGGTTTTAACAAATACCCATCAAATCCTTCGCGAAAATAAAGTGCTTTATTTTCACTTCCGGCATTTGCTGTCAGTGCCACAACCGGCGTATTTTGATTGAAACCACCCATCTGGGTCCGAATCGCATGCAGACATTCAATACCATCCATTTCCGGCATCAGATGATCCATAAAAATAACATCATATCTCGTCTGAAGACTTTTCTTTAAACACTTTTCTCCACTTTCTGCCGTATCCACCATAACTTTTGTGTCACGAAGCAGTTTTTTTGCCACCATCCGGTTCATTTCATTATCGTCCACAATTAAGACGCGTGCTTTTTCTGCCTCAAAACTTTGTTTGTACGATTCTCTTTGATTTGTGCCATGTCTTGTCTCCAAATCCAGTTCACCGATCTCTTCATTGCTTACCACTTTTTGTGGAATTGTAATGATAAATGTGGAGCCTTTTGTATACACGCTGTTTACGGAAATGTCACCTCCCATAAGTTCTACTAACTGCTTCACAATCGAAAGTCCCAGTCCGGTCCCCTCTATATAGCGGTTTTCACTCTCGTCAATGCGTTTGAATGCTTGAAATAAATACGGAATACTTTCTTTTTTAATTCCCATTCCGGTATCCGTCACCGAATAAGAAATTAATGCATTTCCGTTCTCCTGCTCTTTGCACTGAATGGATAAAGTAACAGCCCCCTCTTTTGTATATTTAACCGCATTATTTAGTACATTAATGAGAATCTGTTTAATCCTCACTTCATCACCAAACAGCTGGGATGGCAGCAAAGGGTCCACATTGATATGAAATTCAAGCCCTTTTTCCTTTGCCCGTATCCAGAGCATATTCACAACATCGGATAACATATCTCCTGTTTCGTAAACGGCCGGAACAATCTGCATTTTTCCCGATTCAATTTTTGACATATCCAATATATCATTAATCAGCGTCAAAAGCATCTTGCTTGCCCCCTGAATACTCTTGGCATCGCCGGCTGCTTCATCCGAAATTTCTTCTCGCAAAATCATCTCATTCAGTCCAATAATAGTATTTATCGGTGTCCTGATTTCATGGCTCATACTTGAGAAAAAATGATTCTGCATCCGGTTTAATTCTTCAATTTCTTTTTTTTGCTCCTTCGCAATCTTATTTTCTTTCCGGTACATCGCATTTTGAAATAAAATCATGCTGCACACAAGAACCGTCACTGCTGCCAATGTAAAAAAGGAATCCGCATAAGCAGCATGAATTGTATGGGACCCCATAATCTGAGGATTTAAATAAGCAATCAGATAACAAACACCATACAGGCAGAAACTGCTGGCAATCAATATGTACTTTGCCTTCTCCTCAACTACCAGACAGGCAAAAACAACGCCAAACATCAGCCAAATCGGGCCGCCTCCATAAATCCCTCCACTTGTCAAAAAGTTAAAAGGAAGCGCAAAATAAATCAGCAAAACGGAAATCAGCACTGCTCCTATTTGAATTTTATGAAAATGGATGGAAAAATACGTTATCGCAACCGCAAGCGCAAATACCACAAGAAGTGAAAGGGTGTTTGCCATACTTTCTCCTAACACAAGACCAACAAGAATTCCCATTGCCAGTCCCATTAAACCAATCGTGACCAGAAGGCGGAACAATCGTTCCTGAAGCCCTAATTCATGATTGTTAAACACCTGTATCAATCGTTTTGGATTCATTCGCATTCACCTCTTTCCACACGTTTGTAAAGCTTCTTTGTTTTATTAAGTGCCCGGTCAAATTCAAAATCCGTGACATCTTGTTTGATATTCTCAATCAATTCTCTCCCCGACAAGTTTGCACACTTTATATGCTGCAGTTTTTGAATAATTTTTTCTGCATCATCTATTTCGTAAGCACGCAATTTTTCCATCAAAAGCATTAATTCTTCCAATAATTTTTCGCTATTTATTTGCGTTACAGAAAACTCCTCTTCTTCCAACACAGTACCAAGCAGGCTGCCGATTTCCGCAACCGCCGCTGCATACTGGTCTAGAACTTCTTTGTGATTCTTCTCAATGAAATCCCAGTCTTTTTCTTTCGCTGCCATTTCCAAATCTTTTGCCAGATCAGACAAATTCTCTGCTCCTATCATCTTCGCCGTACTCTTTAAGGCGTGCACACGAATCCGATAATCTTCCATATTTTTCTGCTCATAATCCGCTTCTATCATTTGTCTCTTTTTCACCGACTCACCGTGAAACTGCGCTAACAATTCTCTGTAAAACATTTCATCTCCACGGCAGTATTGCAGCCCGGCATTCCTGTCAAAATTCGTTTTCCTCTCGTCCGCTTTTACAGCCTCTTTTTCCTCACTGACATAGGTAATCGACGATTTCGGAAGCAGCTTGCAAAGAACCCGTTCCAGTGTCATTGTCTCAATCGGTTTTGAAACAAACTCATCAAAACCTTCCTCCATAAACATTTTCTTTGCTCCACTGACTGCATTTGCCGTAAATGCAACAATAATATACTCCTGACCACTCTCTTTTTGCATTTTACGAAGTTGTTTTAACGTTTCAATACCATCCATTTCCGGCATCATATGATCAAGGAAAATAATATCAAATCTTTCCTTTTCACAAGCCGCAATTGCCTCTTTTCCGCTGATTACAGTTTTTACTATCATCTGATAATTTTCAAAAATCCCCTTTGCAACGGTCAGATTCATCGGCTCATCATCCACAACCAACACCTTAATTCCCGGGCATATCATTTTTCGTTTCTTTCTTTTTGACAAATCACTTTCCTTTTCCTTTAAAATATTTAATACAGACTGTGTACAAAGGGGCTTCCGAATTATTTCTATCCGCTTTTCCTGCGGCAGAATAATATTTTTTCCTGCCACAACAACAATCCGCACTTTTGAATCTATCATTTCCAAATAATTCTTATTTACGCGATACTCCTCCTCACCCACAAACAAATGCGTCACCGGTGTCACTTCTAATAACTGTTCCAATTCGTCCCGGTTCGTAACACGGTGCAATGGGATGTCAAACTGTTTTACCATATGCGCAATCATTTTATTATAATACTCTCTTACTTGAGGCACTTTATATTTTTCCGTCATCAAGAAACATGCAACACACAAGTTTTTATTATTAATTAAAGGCTTTTCCGGATTTTCTTCTGCCACCTGCTGTGGAATACTAACCGTAACCGTAGTTCCCCTGCCCTCTTCACTTTCAATCCGCATAAGCCCATTCATCACACGAACCATTCCGTACACAATAGACAAACCTAACCCAAGTCCCCCCACCTTTCGGTTTCTTCCTGTACTTGTTTGGTAGAACCGCTCCGTAATTCTTTCCAGTTCATCTTTTGCAATGCCGACACCTGTATCACTTACTTCAATACACAAATTGATTCCATAAGATTTTTTTAATGAAAAAATTCTGACATAAACACCGCCCTCTTGCGTAAATTTCATCGCATTATCCACTAGATGTTTTAATATCTTTCTTATTTTCCGCTCATCGCCCAAAAGAACCGGTGGAATTTTTGTATCATAGTCAAAAAGCAGTTCGGGCTGTTTTTCTTCTTTTTCCCAATGCTCCGAAACCAAATCACTTACAACCAGAGACGGTGTATAATTTTCTTCGCTCAGCCGGATTTTGTTCGTATCAATTTCTGTGTAATCTAAAATATCTTCAATTTGACCAAATAATCGTTTTCCAGCCATTTGTACCGAGGATAACTGCTCTCTTTTTTCTTGCTCTTCTTCTTTTTGCAGCATGACGGTAGAAATACCTGTAACCGCATTAATCGGTGTACGCAATTCATGAGAAACATTGGTAAGAAAATCTTCGACACGACGATTTGTTTCTTCTAATTTTTCAATTTTTTTATCCGAATAAACACGCTCTGATTTCCTCCTTTTCAATACAAGATTCACAAGACATCCAGATACTAAAACAAGACCAAGATGCAAAAGCGTCCTAGTCACTGTAAGTGCTGTAAGTTCAATGGCATGATTCAGAACAAAGATAAAATCATAGCACATTGTCAAATAATATGTAATCACACAAAGTCTGATAATACTTGATTTTTCCGTTACTGAAAATAGAATCATAATCAAAATCATAAGTGGTGCCAAATCAAACACACTTGTCTGATGAATTCCATAAAAAAAACAAGATATCATCGTCAAGGCAAAATACAGCCACAGCCGCATTCCTCCTGAAACCATATCGGTAATATAAATTACCCAGCTTCCAATCAATGCCGTCAGCAAAAGCACAATTGCTCCCACTTCCCAGCCAAGCAAAAGTGATTCTCCCGTCAAAATAAGCGAGAAAAATGTGTACACTAATAACACAATCAGATGGGTTTCCCTCTGCTTTTCCTTTTCATACATAAAATATCCCTTAACCTTCCCTTTAGTATTATCTTTCTTCTCCACCCCATCTTTTTTTCATATATCCATATAGATTATAAACATTTTATGTATTTGTTGTCAATGATAGTGTGGGGCAATTTAGTTGGTTTCCGGTAATCCAGCAGAAAGGCTTTGTAATTCGTGGGCGCTCCCGCTAAACAAACGCGTAAGGGTATCGGCATGTAAACGACACATGCCTGATACCCGCGTGTTTGTACCCACTCATCACCAAGTCTTTCTGCCGGATTACCGGAAACCAAACAAATTGGCAGCCGAGCATTTGAAACCAGTTATTTGAAACGTAATTGGGGAATCAAGGCATACTTTTCCGCTGATTTGTTTCCAAACGTATGCACATTGTCCACTCAACTTCTTTACTATCGTTTATCTAAAGAATTCGGTTGTTTTTTTCAGAGATTCCAATAAATTCTGTAGAAAGGCTTTGTGACTTGTGGGTTTTGAGTGCGTCGGTATGCAGCACTGGTAGTTTCAGTGCCCATACCGCTACGCACTCAACGAGTGAGAACGCCCACAAGACGCAAAGCCTTTCTACAGAATTTACTGAAATTTCGAAAAAACATCACAACCGAATCCTTGATACCTCCATAACAACAATCTTCAAAAGAGCACCACCCGACATAAAATAAAACCAAACTTCACGTGCCGCCTGCGATTTAGCAATCGGTGTAGCAATGGCAGCAATAATAATGATAGCAGCACCAATGCACCCGATTAAATTAGGAATACTTAGAAGTGGAAAAATTCCCGGTGCACAGCTTCCATCGATTGTGTGTTGAATTGTCTTATCCAGCCCGTCTCTGGCTGCCGCAAAACAGCAGATAACCAAGCCAAATACGAGTACAAATAAAGTCCGTCTTCCCCAGTAAAGGATATTTGCTCTCTGAAAAATCGTATAACCGATAAATCCAAGCAGACATAGAATCATCAGCGTTGTTATCGTTGTCGTTGTATTTCCAAAATAAAGTTTCATTTTCTTCTTCCTCCTTTCAGTATTTTAGCAAAACGTTCTACATGCAGCTCGAGCATTGTTATAATTTCCTCTTTCTCATCTGCTGCATCGTACAAACTGTACATGAGAAAAATCGGACCATAAAAATCCAGTGCTAACTGCCTTGCGTCCGCTTCTTTTCCGGTTAATCCCTTAAAAATTATTTCCATGTAAGATACCGGCCCGGAAACAAGATACTTCTGAAACAATGCTGCCATCGTTTCATCCCGGTACTGCTCAAGCATCAGCATCTTGCGAAAACAATTTGAAAATTCTTCCTCTGTCCAATGCAAAAACTGTACCTTCGTAATCTGCTTAATCTTGTCTATGTCCGCCTCCCGATATCCTCTTATGACTGTTTCGCTGTCTCCTTGTGGCATTTCATACTTTTTCCCGCGCTCATAATCCAGCGAATCCATCCGGTTCACAATGCTGTCAAGGATTTCCTGCTTACTCGTGTAGTGTTTATATAACGCTGCCTTCGTAACTCCTAACTGTCTGGCAATATCATTCATCGAAGTTCCCAGATATCCGTTTTTTGCAAACAACCGTAATGCCTCTTCTAAAATCCGTTCCTTCGTGCTCTTTTCCTCCATAAAATTCTTCCTTTCACTCGGTAGTTACCAATCGGTTACCTTTATTATAGTTACCGACTGGTAACTTGTCAAGCAAAAAGGATACATCTCTAAAAAATTTGTCCCGGAAGTTTTTTCTTTTCCTTCTTTGGAAATGTCTTATCAAACTCTTCGGCTTTCTCTTCGTCCACAAAATACCCCGATGGTGTTGCATATTCTCCGGTAACATCCGACAAATAGCCCGGTATTAATTCTTTACACAAAAAGAACGATGCATCCTCATCTTCTCCCAGCCCGTGATACCGAATACCAAATTCACTGGCAGGTCGAAATCCGCTTTTCCCATAGAAATCAATATCTCCCTCAAAACAAAGTGCCCCACAGCCAAGTTCTTTTGCTTTTTCAATGGACGCATCTAATAATATTTTTCCGTATCCTCTCCGTTTCAACTCTGGTTTAATACAAATTGGGCCCATCGTCATAATCGGAATTTTTCTTCCATCATCTGCTTGGATTACTGCCTTTACAAACACATTCTGACCAATCAGCTGCCCGTCTTTCTCCATGACAAAATCAAGTTCCGGAACAAATGCGTCATCCTCTCTCCAACTAATAATTTTTTCGTAAATTCATCCAATGTTGTTTCAAACTGTTTCTTTACTTCATCCTTGTCCTTTGCCCCATCATACATACTGTAAAAGAAAAACATGACAGCATAAAATTGTGCCGCTAATTCTTTTGCAGGTGAAATCCCCATATGTTCAAATAAATCTTTTACATATTCCGATGGTCCACTCACTAGATACTGCTGATATAACTGCTGCATCTCTTCACTTCGAAACTGCTCTAATGTAAGCATCTTACGAAAAGAAGATGCAAAATCATCTTCCGTCCAGTACAAAAACATCGACTTACTATACCCTGCAAAGTCCTTTAACGATATCTCATCATATTTTTCCGGCATATCCACTTCCTCGCCCTCCGGCATATCATGGTCTTGTGCCTGCTCTGTATCACCTTGCTCCATCCGTTTATTTGTCAAATATTCATTTATACGAATTATGTTTTTTACCTCTGCGAGATGTCCAAATACTCACAGTCTTTTGACCAATCATTCAAATTCAGTGCCATACCATCCAGTTCATCTTCATCCACAAGATACGCAAAGTGCAATTGAATGGTTCCCTTAGAACCTTCTACAAACCACTCGCTTTTCCCGGTTAATTTTTCTTCCAAATAACATGGCATACCATCCGTAAAGGATTTTGAAATATAATTTGGTCTGCCATAGTCCTCATATGTTTTCCGGAAAATCTGCTTGCCTTTTTTCGTCACAAGCTGCAAAGAAGGAACCGGAAACTTGCCGCTTTTTAAAACGGATGCCGAATTCTTAACTGCAAGTGTAACATAAACCAGTTTTGGATGAACCGTCTTTGTTTCTATTACACTTCTCTCCGGTGCCGTGATTCCATTTCCATATTGAATCTGCTCTCTTTCATACGTCTTTAATTTTCCATCGTTATTCACATGCTTTAAAAATGAAGCCTGTTTTTTAATAAATGCGTCCGTTTTCAGCTGATTTGCCGAATCCAAAACCCTAACATCTTTTACTTCATAAACTGCATTTTTGACCTGAGCCGTTCCATTTGTTGAGTAATGCTTTGCATCAATTTTTTCATCCGCCGTCAGGTTTTGCTGCACGTTCCATGCACCCCCGCTTCGCTTGCTGTAAAGAATAAAATCAGCCGCCTCAGCTTTTGACTGTGCTTTTGTAATTTGAATCTTTTCTGCCAAATGAACAAACTCTTTTTTAGGAAGTCCTGTTTGTGCTGCCATCTCAATCAGATAACCATAATCTTCCACAAAAATATAAATTGTCTGTCCATAATCAGTCTTTTTTCTCTTCAGATACTTACTTCCCACAACTGGGTTATAACAGCAGTAAACCGCACGGCGGCCGTTAATTTTCATCGTTTCATTTTCCTTCACATCATAAGCTGAAAGTATCTCCTTCTGTTTTCCTTCTAAATACTGCAAAGAATACCAAAAATCTTTACCCCTTTGACCTCCCTCACGATTCTCATAACATTGAAATTCTTTATTTCTTTCTGTCTTGTGATAACTTTCGCCAAAGTCCGCTGAAACTTTTATATACTTTATTTTCTTCCCTTTGGTCTGATTCATTTCAGCAGTAACCGAATATTTATCCTTCTGAATGGATGTCGTAAAATATCGGTACAACTTTCCGGCGGCCATTACCCCCGAAGGCACAATAAGAATCAGTGCCAATGCGGCAGCCACCGCAATTTTCCCATATTTTTTATATGCACCACTGCAATTTTCTTTCCTAACCGTTTTTTCCCCGGCAAGAATATCATTTTTAATTTGATTCTTAGCTTGTTCCGAAATATTTATTTTTTCATATGATTGTCTAATATCCATCTTTTTCCAATTCCTTTCTTAATATTTTTTTTGCTTTTTGCAGGCGCGTCCGGATTGTTGATTCCGACTTATGTAGCAAGTCCGCAATTTCCCTGCTGTTATACCCTTCATAATAATATAGGTAAACTACCATTTTATACTGGTACGGCAGTTCCAAAATCAAACTCATCATCCCATCTATTTCGGAATGTGAATCCTCCGCTATTTCCGTAAAATCCTCCAACCGATTTCTACGATTCCACCAATGCTTCAACATATCCTTGCACGCATTTGACGCCGTAACGATCAACCACGCTTTTTTATGCTGTTCCGAATCAAAGGTGCGGTCAAGATGATAATATTTCAAAAATGTCTCATGCACAATATCCTCCGCATCCATATGATTTTTCATAAAAGAAAAGCATAAACGATATATGTCATTCACATAGGCTTCATAAGTCTGTGTAAAATTATTTTTTTGGCCGGTACCATCCAAAGTATTCATTCTTTTCTCTCCTCCTTTCACTATAGATACGATTGACGCACGCAAAACGTCGAAACCTTTTTTATTTTTCAAATTGGAAAACACCCTTATAAATAATTGACAGTTTATTCCCTTTTGTTGTATGCTAAAAAAAATTGGAACTATAATTATATCATAATTTTAACACAGGGGGATTCCAAATGAACAAGAACATAACAGTTATGACGGTTTTTGCCGCCCTTTTATTCACAACTATATTATCACCGGTTTCTGCTTATGCGCAAAACACGGCAACACAAATGCCGTCAGCCACCACAACACCTTCTGCCACCACAACACCTTCTGCCACGCAGACACCGGCAGCTACAAATCAGCCAACTGCTGCCCCAAAAAAGAAACAAAAAAAGAAAAAGTCAGTAACTAAAATAACGATAAGCGCAGCCGGTGACTGTACACTTGGTTCCGATTATAAATCTCCGGCAAGCGTTAATTTTTATGCAAAATACAAACAAAAAACACCTTCTTATTTCTTTAAAAATGTTAAGAACATTTTCAAAAAAGACGATTTAACACTTGTCAATTTTGAAGGCACTCTAACAACAAGAAGTACACGTGCCGACAAAACATTTGCGTTTAAGGGAAATCCTTCTTATCTGAAAATTTTACAAAAGGGAAATGTAGATGCTATCTCTTTTGCCAACAACCACTGCCGTGACTTTGGAAATGGAAGTTACCATGACACAATCTCTGTTTTCAAGAAAAACAAGATGCCTTTTGCTTCCTATAGTAAAGTTTCGATTTACAAAACGAACGGTAAAAAAATTGGTATGATTGCAGTCAACGGCCTCGAAGGTGTATCTTCCAGCAAACACTACATAAAAAGCGGTATTCAAAAACTGAAAAAGAAAAAAGCGGACCTTATTATCGTCAGCATGCACGCCGGTATCGAAAAGACAAGTTCTCTGGATGCCGTTCAGAAAAGTATTGCCCACTATGCCGTAAAACAAGGTGCCAATCTTGTCCTCGGCCATCACCCGCATGTCCTGCAGGGAATCGAAAAATACAAAGGTGCCTATATCGTTTACAGCCTTGCAAATTTCTGCTTTGGCGGCAACACAAATCCACCGGACAAAGACACCATGATTTACCAGCAGACCTTTACTTTCAAAAAGAACAAATTACAGAAATCCAATGATGTAAAAATCATTCCATGCAAGGTTTCTTCAACCAACAGCATTAATAACTATCAGCCAACTCCGGCAAAAGAAAAAGCAAAAAAAAGAATTCTTGCGAAAATGAATCGCTATTGTAAACCTTTTAATGTTCATTTCAAAAAAAATGGCAAGGTGGGGCGGTAGCTCCACCTTGCATAACTTACTTTCGACTTAAAATTCCAGACTGTCTGCATTAAGAAGAAAATATTTCATTCCCAGACTGTAGACAAAATCCACGACATTTGTCTACAGTCTGATGGTGCTAGGACAACAGTCCTAGCACCACTTTGTCTTTTTATACTTTTCATTCTACAATAGCCCTTATCATTTGTCAAGATTAATGCATTTATATTCACTCCTTATTTTTGTACATTGCACAAAATTTAGTAATGCTATTGTCCCATGAAGTATCTATTGTTTCGATATCATTACTAATTTTGTGATTTTTCACATTTTACAAACCCAGTAGTTGTTTCTTTTTCGCTGTGAACTCCTCTTCCGTTATAGCTCCCACATCAAATAATTCTTTATATTTTAAAATTTGATCTGGCACTTGTATTGCTTCATTTTTTTCAGTCATTTGTGGTTGTTCCATTACATTATTTAATTTTGATTCGTTAATCGATGCAATTTGGGATTGAATATAATTATATATTTCATTAGCCTGATTCACTTTGCTTTTCGTATTAACGAAGCAAAATATAACATCCATATTAGACTCATCTGCCAAATGACTATTTTGGAAACGGATAAACCCATACTCTTCCTCGCTTATCGGCCCATAAAAAGTAACAATATCATATTCTGCATAATAAATTTTTTTATCCCCTGATGATATATTTAATGTTTCTGATTTCTGAGGTTTGTCATTATAGGAGACATTTCCGCTAATCGCGTTGGATGCAACGCCACTCCCTAATGCTTTTATTCCCGACTTTATAAAACCTCTCCCTGGAACTATATTTCCAATAGCCATAGAAACAATTTGCGTTGCCTGCTGAGCGGAAACATAATCACCAATTCCAATCGCTCCCCTTTTTCCTGCACACATCCTTTTATAAGCCTTTCTAATTTCTTTGATGTCAAAATCCGCCTCTGTTTTAATAATAAGTCTATCCGAACAAACAATTATCTTTTGTCCACACCCTCCACTAAATTTTCTGTATAATCCATCTATCTTTTTTGAAGAAAAAAAACTGCTTAGCCCTTCAATAACTTTTGGAGAATAAGAATATTTACCCGCTAATTTTATGACTTTTTCCATTTGTCTGTCAATTTCTTCATTCGAATCATATTCTTTGTTCTTCCACGTTGAACTCAATAATTTCATGCTACATTTCTTGCACAAACAGACATCTGAATAATGTTCCGGCATTAAACTTTTGTTACCACATTGATCACATAAATCCATTTATCATTCCTCACTCTCATTCTTTTGTTCACTCTGGACTTTGTATTGTTACTCTTATTGCACAATCTTTTTCTTCAAAATCAAGATCCACGTTATATCCATCCGTATTATCTGCAGAATAAGAATTATCAAAAGAAAGTTCATCAACAATATATCCTAATTTTTTACATTTATCTACATATTCATTAAATTCATCGATTGTGAATCCATATGCTTCAAACTTGAACTCATCATCTTCATCTGTATCAGCAATAATGCATTTAGAATCAAGTTTTGGTATTTTTTGCCCAATTGCCCTTTTGGTCCACTGATTTGAAGGTATTATTTCATCATCATAAGAATAACTGTCATTAGCATAGTCATAATACATCGTATGAATCTTGCCATCATCAATATATTTTATAGTAGCGATATCTGGCTCACAAAGTTTCAAATGATTTATATCCTTTAAATAATAGCTGCCACCAAAATAATAACAATTAATTTTATCAACTGTTTGACCAGCATCAATCAATCTGTTTGTTTCGGCATGCATAGAAATTTCTTTTTGTTTTAACTCATTAACATCCTCTTCATTAAATTTAAAGTTCTTTTGTATTTCATCATAAAATTTGTTTTTCTGCTCATTCGTGACATCTTTTTTTACTTTATATGTCAATTCAAAATTTGTAATTACATATTTAGAATTATTGGTTAATTTCATCATCACATAGCGTTCACCATTATCAACTTCAACATTAACCTGATAATTCAACTCTTCAATTTTGATTTTAGCTTTTTCATCTTCCGTATTACCGTTTGCCTCACTTCCAGCTTCCTTGCTTCCACAAGCCCCCAAAATAAATACCATGCAAAAAATAACTACCATTGATAATAATTTTTTCATTGAAATTTCCTCCATTTTACTGTTCTAACACTTTTCGTTGTTTTTTATTTTTAATCTTCATTACTAAAAGAGTCACAGCTCCAGCCATAACAATAACCACACCAATATACCCTATGTACAGTGCTATTCCACCATCATATTTACTGTTTGAAATCACACCTCTGTCTTCAAAATCCCATTGTATAATTCTAAACACAACGAATGTAAGTAAATCAAAAATAATTACAGGTATTGCTTTCCTTAATATAGAAAAAAGCAATGTTAATAGCACAAAAAAAGCAAATACTGAAATCATCGCAATACAAGAAATACTTATGTCTCTTGAAATTTCCATTCCACTTAATGCAGAATATATCCTTGCAAATTTAAACAATGATACATCAAGCAATTGTTCATTTGTTATATCCAATCCCTCAATACTCACCGTATTTGCGTACTTTTCTAAATACTCCCTATGATCATCTGTAGCAGATGCAAAAGGCACAAACAAAGTTATTATTAACATTATTGAGCCAATCAACATAGCCAAAAATGAAACCACAATTATTTTCTTTTTTCCATCTGTTTCTGTCATCTTTCTTCCTCCTTAATCTTCACTACAATGTTCCTTTTCTCTTCCGGTCGAACCACTTCATATCCATATGCTTCCAGCAATTGAATTACATCCTGCGTAATATTGGGCGGAGCAATTTCCTCCTCCTCAAAGCTGGCATTTCCAGCCATTATATGATGCATGGCATCCACAGAAACACCTATGATTTCAGCCAGTCGATACAAATTATCCCGATCTGGGACTCCACCATCCGTTTCCCATTTTGCAATTGCAGATTTGGACACATGCATCTTATTTGCCAGTTCTTCCTGCGTCATAAACTTTTGTTTTCGCCTCGTCGAAATAAACTTTCCGAGGCTAATTTTGACCCCCATAAAACTACGCCCCCTTTCATAATATAACTATATAAATTTTGCAATTGCATTTCAAATTACTTTTTGATTACTCTGCGTAACTTTTCAGATATCTGTGAGATTATCCTATCACAAAATAATCAAGAAAATCCCCACCAAAACGGTGAGGATTTTGCTTATTCTTCTTTTGATATTTTTTTTAGCCCCTGCCTCTCAAGCATATCATCAATTTCAAACAATTCATATTTCCTATTATTAATTGCGACAATGAAACAGGCATCTCTCTTATCCTTCGCATACAATGGATTCATTCCATATAATTTAAGTGCCCGGTTCACTTCATCCAGCAAAAAATGTCCCGCTATGCAAAATCGAAGAATCAAATCGCGGTTTTTCGTATGCTTTTCCATATTTAGAATTTTCTCGCCGTAAGATTCAGAGACGCCGGCAATTGAATAAATATCCTTCAGACATATTTTTCGATTCGTACACATTAAATTCTTATTCGCCAAAACATCTTTCATATAATAAGAAAATGTTTTCTTGTCATCTGCCATATATTTTTTGTTGTCTTTGTAATAATCGCCCAATTGCTCCGGCTTCATTGTTTCCAAAAGTTCATCCAGTTCATCTGTCCTTTTTTCCTGCATTCGTATTCTCCCCTAAATAGTTGTCCAATCGTTCAATTAATTCGTCTGCACTATACCGGGTATCCGCATCCAAAGATATACACCGTTCTATAATATCCCACATTTTTCCTTGTGCCGGTTTCTCTTTTGGAAGTTTTCCGGTAAGCATTACATTTAAAAGAATCCCAACTGCATAAATATCGGTTTTATCTGAGGACGCTTTCATCCCATATCCGGCCTGCTCCGGTGCCGCATAGTCCTTAGTGCCAAGCAGTCTTGTATCTTCTTTTTCCTCCGAATCATACCATTTTGCTACATTCATATCAAGTAACACCACTTCTCCCGATTTGGTGAGCATAACATTTAATGGTTTGATGTCCCGATGAATGATTGGGCACTCCAGTGTATGCAATTCATTTAAAATACAACATAAATCCCTTACAATACGCGCCGCCTCAAATGGCTCAAAAGTTCCTTCTTTCAGGTATTCCGATAATGAACTTCCTTCGATGTATTCCTCAACAACCACTAAATACCTGTCACCCCGATAAACCTTAAAAATCTGTGGCATATGGGCAATTGGATGACACGCAAGATACCGATACACACTTTCATTATATGTACTGAGAATTTTCTTTACATAGTTTTTCCCATCCATTTTTACGAGTACAACATTCTCTCTTTCATCCAAATTGCGGATTTCTTCATAACTCATAAGTTCAATTACGTCTTCATCTGTCATTCCCTTATAAGGATTCGAAAGCGATATCTGATATTCAGCCTCGGACAAATAAATCATACTCTTATCAATTCGGTTTACAAAGCCACACTCTGTGCATTTCCAACTATCACAGTTTTCTTTAAAACCATCCTGTTCATTCAGCAGAGATTCACATTGGTCGCAAATCCACGCCACATCATCGTCTGCTTCCACACGCGGATTTATCAGCATTTCTCCACACCCTTTGCAGACCCAGTAGGGCAAATCGTTGCGATAACCTTTTTGCAATGTTAAATTGGCATCACATCGCGGACAAAATTCATCTCCATCATTTGCTGCCAATTGCCTATAGTTATTTCTGATGATTTCTGAAATAACATCAGCCGCAATTTCACTTCCCATAACACTCGGATGGCAGCCATCATCTGCGTAAATAGGTGTATCACTTGAATTTTCATAAAATGCTGTCCCTACATCCGCAATAAGTGCGTTGTTTTCTTTTGCAGCTTCATAATAACTTTCATGCATCTGCTCATACATTTCATCATATGAAAGCCCAAGTTTTACAAGTTTACCGCATCCCTTCTGATAAGCCCACGTCGCATAAAAAACCGGTTTTGCACCTATCGACCATATCAAATCACACAAATCTCCTGCACTGTCGCGAAATCTTTCTTTCGCGGTAATCGGTCCGTTGCTCATTTCCTGCAAAATAACAAAATCCCACGGTTCTTCTTCCAATGCCGCTAATGTTTTTGCTCCCATTTTTGTATTAGGATTCAAATGTTCCTTTAACCTTGCACCACCTCTTGTATGTGCTACAACCTCCGCACCGGTTCTTTTTGCAATTAATTGGGGGAGGTTGTTAGCCGAGGTAAAACTGTTCCCTAACATAAGTATTCTCATGATAATCACGGTCCTCCTATTGATAAATTTATCATACCAGTTTAGAGGGCGGATAACAACTCATATTAATCAACATGTCTTTTTAGCCCTAGTAAAAATCATAGTCATCCGGATCTAAGCCGGCTTCTTCTAACGCCTCTGCCCTCTCATCCGGATCCATAAGTTCTAACTCATCAACATCAAGGCCTGCTGCCATGGCATCAATTTCAAAATCATCTTCCATATCATCATCGAAATCTCCAGCATCTCCAAATAATGCCTCATGCTCTTCTTTACTCGTGCAAAGCATTTCTTCAGCAAACATCCTCTCACAGCTATCCACCTCACCGTCGCCATCAAAATCCATCCAATCTCTCATCTCTCTACCTCCTACAAAATTCAGAATTATAAGGTTTAAAGGTTCTCTTTGAGTATATAATACATCCCCAGCTGTCCAATAATCATCCCACTCACACTGGATTTTGCATTTTAATCTAAATATACGGAATACATCTTCATATCCTTTGGTTTCTCAAATTTACTATAACTTTCCTCTGCCATATGTATTTTCTCCTGCATCGTTAATACCTCTTTATTATTACCATTATTCTTTTCTGAATTGTTCACCGGTATGCTTGTCTTATCCATCATATTCTCAAATACCCGTTTTATGACCGATACTAATTCATTAAAATTTTCGTCATCTGATACATTATCCCTGTGCTCATCATCTGACAAATTTATCACAATATTCATTGCTCGCAAAACCTCCAGTATTCCAAAATAATATGGCATTTTATATTGTATTTCTTTTGAAAAACATCCATCCATAGCATCTGCTATCATGCTAAAAACTTCTACTCCCCTCGTAATAAAACACATTTGGTCTCTAAGACTTACTTGTTTAGGACCTGAAATCATATGGTTTATACGATCCAGTAATTGTTTTTGCTTCCTTTGCAACTCAATAAGTTCCTCGCTCAAACTCATTTCATGTTCTGGTGGAAAATATGCAACCAACTTTTTCGTATTCTTATCAGGCTTATAACGATAAGTTTCCTCACCATCTTCGATATATCTAAACATTGCCTTGTCTAACAAAATTCTTTTCTGCTCCTCCGATATTTCATCAAAGAAACACTTGTCAATACCAAAAAAATCTGCCAATTGCTTCTTTCTCATTTCTGGAATTTCCTTTTTCCCATTTTCCCAAGCACTTATTATTTGTCTCGAAACTTCCAACCTCTCAGCCAACTGACTCAAAGAAAAATTACACTGTTTTCTTATATATCTTAATCCATTCATTTTCTTTTTTCCTCCAAATATTTTAATATAACATTATGTGCACTTATGTTATATCGATATCATAATTTTAGTTGACAGAGCCTGTCAACCCGTAACCTATAAATTCTTTGGAATAATATTTTTCCCACTAAAAAAGAACTAAATAATGCAAAACGAAACTTCTTCAGCTTCTAATAATTAATTCTACTCTCTCAGCATCACTCGCAAATGATATCTATATACTCTTGTAAACCATTTGCTATTTTCATAAAATCAGAACCATTTACACTTTGAAACACTTCCCCATCACTTGCTTGCCAAATAACTATTCCATCAATATTAGTATCTTCTAGCACATACATATCTTCCCGCACAAATATGCAGTTTTTCTTGTTCTCTTTTGTCACCTTTATTACATTTGTGTGTTCTACAATTCCTAATCCGGTTAATTCATGCCCTTCAATAATTGCAGAACCATACTTTTGTAGGTATTCCCTATAACAATTTGAAAACTCCAATTTTAGCTCTTTTTCGGCTCGTTTGATAGCTTCAATCGCTACACCATTACCATAAATGCAATCTGATATTTCACTTATTTTATTAATCCTAATCACCCCTTACCTTGTAACATTTTTCCATATGCTTTCCAAAATTGTTTACGATATTTAGCAAATTCTTTTCTAATAATTTCTGACTCTTTTCCTGCTGTATGTAAAATACCGCTATTACACCGATGCTCATCCTTAGTTAATATAGCAAGTGTCCCTTCTGCCTTTTGATTGATATGATGAAGCTCATATGGTGCACCTGTGCTTGGCTCCAATGGTGCCAAACCATTTAACATTCTCTTAAGATTATTAACTTCTGTACCATCCGCTAGTTTACTCTTAAATTGTAAATCAATATCACGTGGCAGTATTTTCTTCCCGTCCAATGTCCTTTCATACAATCCAGCCTTTTTATAAACTTCATACTCTTTCATTGATTTAAATTGCTTAATTGTATCTGGAGAAAACTTGGAATCCTTTTGGATTTTTGCGGCATCACTCATTGACAATCCATTTCTAGTACATCCTTTTAGTTTTGATGTCTGTGAAGCCGCACCAGAGATAGAGCCAATAATCGCTCCCCACTTAAATTCCTTACTTCCCTCTAAAGCAGCCGATTTTAACGACTCATTAACGTCACCAGTTTCCATATATGCTATTGTTCCAGAAGCTGCACCGCCTATCACACCAGATGACAACGCACATACGGTTCCCGACTTAGCCGCTACTGCAAAAACAGAACTCACAGCCGCCGCGCCAACTCCCCCTGATACAGCAGATACAGTCACACAGATCAATATGACGCCTGTTCCAACTGCCACATTCTTAATAATTTGATCATAAGTATCATCATATTCCTGAAATTCATTTACTACTGTTTTCCCATCATCCACAGAAAATACAAATTTTTTCCCCTGAAACTGGTTTGCTAGTTCTGATAATGTATATCCAAAATAGATATTTTCTTGAGAATTATACGCCAATTCATCTATATACTCTTGTGAAATATAAACAGCTTCAACGTTTTCAACAAAATATTTCCTATTATCAATTTGATTAAGCAGCGAAGCATATACATTCTCTTCCACATAATCTAACAATTTCGGATTGCTTATATCACGAAACTCTACGCTTGGAACGGTTGTTTGCTCTACAGAAATATTTTTCCTTTTCTCTCCAACCTTTGCACAACCTACGCATAAAAGTGAAAAGCACAATATTAGGGCAACAAATCTTTTCATTTCTCATTCGCCTCGCTTTCAGCTACATTTTCCTTGGTATCATTTTCTTTTCTTGAATTCTTCTCCTTTTTTATGAAACACAATGCCAATATCAAAATAAACACACTTCCAATTACAATCCACACTCTTGGCATCCTTACAATTTTTAACAGTCTACTCAAAAATGTTACTTCTTCTGTTTCACTTGCCATACTCATTCCGGCTATATCCGCCGACTCATAATTTATTGAACCATCCGCATTAATTTTAGCTCCCTGCGCCATCTGCTTTTTTATCTCCTTTAATGAAAGATTAGTTGTAACATGTGCTTTTAACAAATCATTTGTACCAACATATATGATTTTCGTAGTTGTTTGATTAGTATAACGATTTTTTGCCGTAATTGTATATACACCTTCATCTGTATACGATTCTCCATCCGATGCAGGCATATTAAATCTTGTATCTTCAACAAGACCTTCCGCTCCCTCTTTTAATACTTCCTTTTTTACATTAATATCCAAATATTTCGACTTCGCAAGATCAAGATAAAATCCATTTTCTGTTACAGATGTGTTAGTCAACTCATTCTTATTCACTGTATCAAACGGATAAACCATACAATTACCATTCCGTACAGAAAATTTAAAATATATGCGATAATCATACGTTCCTTGTTTCCAAAATTGAATTCCATTATCTACATCTATTTCATAATCCAACGCAACTTCATAGTCTCCCTCTTCACATAACTCTACTTCCGTATCTGCTTTTACTTTCACACTTTCCAAATAATTCTTATGTAACACTGGCTCTTCCGTCTTATTCTGGTAATTCGTATGACGAATTACCAACATGCCTTTACCAAAATCTGTTTTAGGAATTCCAAAGTGCTCGTCATATCCATTCTCATCTTGTTCAATACTTAACTCATCATTTCCATTAAGTTTATCAATATCCTGATTCAATATAAATGATAATTTTACTTTATCCCCAACATTCTTTAAAAAAATTGGACTTCCGGACTTTTCGTCAATTACTCTAGTAAATCCGCCTACATAAAATTCACCCAATTTCCAATTATAATGAGGATCATCTATGTCTATTTCATTTTTTTCAGAATAACCATCGCCATTTCCTGCATTTACTGCAGCTCCTAAATACATTCTTGCTGTTGATACTGGTTCTTTTTCCTTGGCTCTTACATTTGCTGAAACTAATACAATTATCCCAAAACATAATAACATAACTACATATTTGCAAATTCTTTTTCTTATTTTTTTCATAAGCGTCCCCTCTGTTTTACATTTATTCTTTTTTTATTATAAAAAGTTCTTCTTTGCAATTCAACATTAATTTATAACCAATCATCTGTCATTTTTGAAACGATATCTTTTCTAATTACAAAATGAGCCTTTCAGAAAATTAAATAGGTATAATGAATGCCCTCGAATAAATTCTGTGTTAGAATTAAAATTGGCTTGACAAAAACCTATAGGAGAGTGCTTTCACTATTGCTTATATACAATAGTTTTCAAAAAAGGAAATCATTTCAAATATTTACATACCTTTTCTAATTCCCTATCAATTAACCATTACCATTCCAATCTATATTCCAGCACATGGCTTAATAGTTTTCTTGGTTCTACGCCAAATTTCTCAGCTACTTCCATTAACTTATCATCTATTTCCTGCAAATTTTCTTCTTCACACTTCCTTATATCTTCCTCTTTGTGCAACATAAATTCTGCTATACCATATGGTACCGCACCTAATTTTTCAAACAAACCTTGGCTTGCATAGTTATCAGAATCTATTTTAACTCTAAATTCTCTCTTTTGTACCCGCGATTTCATTTCCGACAAAAAAATCTTTAATGCATTATATCCAATACCTTGTCTCCTCCATTTCTCACGCAATTCTATTGCAATTTCCCAATACTCCTTTGAAAGATTATTAATCCCACAATACCCGGCATATTCGTCATCAACCTCTATTGTAGCCATTAATGCTTTATCCTGTATATGCTCGTCCCACAGCATTAACCGGTAGCCTTCCTCTTTAAGCATAGACCTCATCATAGAAGTCTCCCTTTGCAGTTCAAGAAACATTTCTCTATCCGTTTCTTTTACCTTTCGTAATATAACATGACCATTACTCTGCAATGTTTCTCCCGCCTGCCAAAATTTTTCTTTCCAACATCGGCCTTTTTCATCATTAATGGCAGCCGAAAGCACCCTTTCTGCCAGTAAAGTGTCCTCTTGATTTTTTAGATATTCTATTACTTCCTTTTTCTTTTCCTCAAACACTCTTCCGTCTTCTGCCTCAAAAATATCCATTACCTTTTGCACGATATCTTCAACCGCTATCTTGGCAGCCTTATTCAATAATAATTTTTCGCCCATATCTCTACTCCTTTATAACTATTTCTTTTCCAAGTTAAATGCTCTGGAATATTTAATAAGTTTTCTTGGATTACACATTCCACCAATATATTCATAAAGCCTCCCTGCACTTATAAAATCGCCAAGTACGGTATTGAAACTATTTGCGACATATCCAATTTTAGCCAATTTAGTTTTCATTTTTAGGAGCGCAAAATTTGAATTTATATTTTCCTGTATATAAATTCAAAATTCTTATACACACATCCCGATATATCTCCCCTTCACTCTGACTCAAACGTTCCCTCGTTCCATGCCCCAGTAAAGAAATCCTTGAAAAATCATTTTTGACCTTACTCGAATCCGGATTTGTTTCATAGGCTTCCGTCAATTCTGTTTTCAGAACTTTCTTTTCCACCTTAATTTGCTGTTCAATATTTTTCTCTAACGAATTAATATTTCTTTTGTCCTCAGCATAAACACACTTCTTTTTTAGGGACTTCATTACATTTTTGTATTCAGCCTTCCATGCTTTTTTATATGCTTCTCGATTTTCTCTAAGTTCCACCTCTGAAATATCCCAAGACTTTAGTTTAGGGGTGAAGTATTTATCAATGGGATTGTCAGAACCAGAATATTCCTCTGTTTCTTCAACATTTTTCCCGGAATTTTCACTTTGAAAATCTTTACTCTGAGCCTCCTTTGAAGTCACCT